>URVR01000052.1 GCA_900551355.1 uncultured Eubacteriales bacterium
GGCCGCGCACGCCAGCAGCCGCAGACGGTGAAGCGTCCGCCCCGACAGCTGTGCCGCCGCCAGCAAAAGCAGGTAGTCCAGCAGCAAGTTCAGCAGGAATACCCGATCCAGATACACCACCATTGCTCTCACCTCGCCCGTCCATTATAGGACACGGCGGCAAAGAAAACCGTCAGAAAAAGAAAGCCTCCAGGAAAAGGACGAGCCTTTCCCCGGCAGGCAGCAGACAAGCCCTCCGGGTACACCGGAGGGCTTGCAGTTCTTACGCTTCAAAATCAAAAATCGCCTTCTGCGCCAGCAGCGGGCCGAACTCCTCCTTCCAGAGGTGATGCGGCGCGGAGCCGTCATACAGCGGCAGCGCGTCCCGCTCCATGTCCAGCACGATCAGCACATCGTACCGGTTGTCCCGGGCCACGCAGTTGGGATAGGCGGTGACGCGGTGAACGCCCGGCAGATCCGTAAGCGGGGCGAAGATCTCCCGGATACGGGGCAGCAGCGCCTCCCGCCGGGGATAGACCTCCGGCCTGTATTTGGCAAGAATGCAGTGCTTCATGGCCGCCTCACAGTCCGATATACGGCAGCACCAGCGATACCAGCATAACCACAGCCAGCAGCAGCGCAATGCCCATGGCCATGTAGCGTACCCATTTCGGTCTCATTTTAGTTCCTCCTTCGGTATGATGCGCTTGATCATCTTCTCCACCTTGCGGCGGGGCTGCATGACCTCGTGGCCGCAGCCCAGACAGCGCAGCTTGATATCCATCCCCACCCGCAGCACCTGCCAGCGGCGGCTGCCGCAGGGGTGGTCTTTTTTCAGTTCGAGAATATCGTTCAGATGCAGCTCCATGGTCATGTCCCCTTGATGTCGTCCCAATAGCGCTTGGCGGCCTGCTCCGTCTTATTGGGCCCGTATTCGTAGTAGGTCCTGTTCCCCAGCGACTCTGGCAGGTATCTCTGCTTGACGTAGTGGTTGGGATATACATGCGGATACTTGTAGGCTTCGTGCTTGGCCGCACCGGCGCTGTCGGCATGAACGTTCTTCAGATGGCGCGGGATATCCCCCACCGCGCCGCGCTGGATGTCCTCCATGGCGGCGATGATGGCGTTGTGGGCGCTGTTGGACTTGGGTGCGGTGGCCAGCAGCACAGCGGCCTCCGCCAGTGGGAGCCGCGCCTCCGGCAGACCCAGCTGCAAGGCCGCGTCCACGCAGGCCTTCGTCACCACGATGCCCTGCGGGTAGGCAAGGCCGATATCCTCCGCCGCGATGACCAGCAGCCGGCGGCAGGGGGACAGCAGATCCCCGGCCACCAGCAGCCGTCCCAGATAGTACACCGCTGCATCCGGGTCGGAGCCGCGGATGGACTTTTGCAGCGCCGACAGCAGGTCGTAGTGGTCGTCCCCCTCCCTGTCGTAGCGCATGGCGCTGCACTGGCTTAGCTGTAAAGCATCATCCCTTGTCACTCGCAGCTCGCCGTCAGCAGGCTTTGCCGAGCGGTACAGCAGCTCCACGGCGTTGACGGCCTTGCGCACATCGCCGCCGCAGCCGCTGGCCACGGTGCGCGGCACATCGTCCTCCCATGTGAAGGGCAGCGGACTGCGCGCCTTTTCGATGGACAGCGCCCGCTCCACGGCGGGAATGGTTTCCTCCACCGTCAGGGGCTTGAATTCGAACACGGTGCTGCGGGACAGCAGCGCGTTGTAGATGTAAAAATACGGATTCTCCGTGGTGGAGGCGATCATGGTGATCTTACCGTTCTCCAGAAACTCCAGCAGACTCTGCTGCTGCTTCTTGTTGAAGTACTGGATCTCGTCCAGATACAGCAGCACGCCGTTGGGCGCCAGCATCGTACCAACATCGCCGATGACGTTCTTCACATCCTGCAAGGACGCGGTGGTGGCGTTCAGGTAGTACAGGGTCTTTTTCGCCTGCTTGGCGATGATGTTGGCCACGGTGGTCTTGCCCGTGCCGGAGGGCCCGTAGAAAATGAGGTTGGTGTCCGTACCGTTCTCGATGAGACGGCGCAGCAGCGCGCCCTCGCCCAACAGGTGTTTCTGTCCGGCCACCTCGTCCAGTGTCTGGGGCCGTATCTCGTCTGCCAGCGGACGCATGAGCCGCACCTCCTCTCCTGCCGCACACGCGGCGCATATAAACGCAGTATAACACGGATTGCCTTTTTCTGCAACCGCTGTTATAATGACGGAGAGGTGATGCCCATGAAAACAAAGCAGGAGATCGCCGCCATTATCGCGGCGCTGAAGGAGCTGTACCCCGACGCGGCCTGCTCCCTGGACTACGGCAAGGACTATGAGCTGCTGTTCTCCGTGCGGCTGGCCGCCCAGTGTACCGACGCCCGGGTGAATCTGGTGACACCGGCGCTGTTTGCGCGCTACCCCACGCTGGAGGCGTTTGCCGCCGCCGATGTGGACGAGGTGGGCCGGTACGTCCAGTCCTGCGGCTTCTGGCGGGCCAAGGCCCGGGACATCGTGGCCTCCGCCCAGCAACTGCTGACGCGGTTCGGCGGCAAAGTCCCCGACAACATGGAGGACCTGCTGACCCTGCCCGGCGTGGGCCGCAAGACCGCCAACCTCATCCTGGGCGATGTCTACGGACAGGAGGGCTACGTCTGCGACACCCACTGCATCCGCATCACCGGGCGGCTGGGCATCACCGACGGCAGCAAGGATCCCCTCAAGGTGGAACAGCAGCTGCGCCGGGTCATTCCCCCAGAGGAATCCAACAACTTCTGCCACCGCATGGTGCTCCACGGCCGGGCACTATGCATGGCCCGCAATCCGCTGTGCAGCGAATGTCCTTTACAGCCGTTGTGCGACTTTGGAAAAGAACAATAAGAAACGGATACCCGCGCCATATGGCGCGGGTATCCGTTTCTTATTTATTTTGCGCGGCCCACCATGCGATCCGCCAGCTCCCACAGGAAATCATGGTCCGGCCAGTCCGCCACCGCGGCCTTGGCCGTCTCCGTACAGGCGGCCACCTCCCGGCGGCAGGCGTCCATGCCGATGACGTCCACAAACGTCACCTTGCCCTCCTGGGCGTCGGAGCCGATGGGCTTGCCGAACACGGCCTGGTCACCCTCCACATCCAGCATATCGTCCCGGATCTGGAACCCCCGTCCGATGGCGTCGGCATATACCAGTGCCTGCGCCCGCATGGAGGCAGGCATTTCCGAGGCAATACAGCCCAGCTCCGCCGCGGCGGAGATCATCACGCCGGTCTTGAGCCGGTTCAGCACCGTCAGCCCCGCCGCGTCCCGGACATCGTACACGGTGTCCAGCACCTGACCGGCCACCATGCCGTCAGCGCCGCAGGCCCGGGACAGGGTACGGACGGCCTCCAGCCGGTTCTCCGCCGACAGGCAGGGCGCCTCCGCCATCAGGCGGAAGGCCTCCGGCTGCAAAGCGTCGCCGGCCAGCACCGCCAGCGTCTCGCCGTACACCTTGTGGTTGGTGGGCTTGCCCCGCCGCAGGTCGTCGTCATCCATGCAGGGCAGATCGTCGTGGATCAGGGAGTAGTTGTGCACCAGCTCCAGCGCGCAGCCGTAGGGCAGCGCCAGATGCCAGTCGATACCGCCCAGACGGGCAAATTCCAGCGTCAGCACCGGCCGGATGCGCTTGCCGCCGGCCAGCAGGCTGTACCGGATGGACTCGTACAGCTTCTTATAGGGGGTGTCGGCGGTGAACAGGCCGGACAGGTACTCCTCGATGGCCTGCTGGTACGCCGCGTACTGTGTTTCGTAGTGCATGGTCATTCCTCCGTCAGAAAATCGCTCTCGATAGGCGCACCGTCAGGCCCCTTCATCAGCTTGACCACCTTCTGCTCCGCGCCGTCCAGCTCCTTGCGGCACTGGGCCGCCAGCTTCGTGCCCTCCTCGAACAGGGCCAGGCTGTCCGTCAGCTGGGCGTCGCCCTTTTCCAGGAGCGCCACGATCTGCTCCAGCCGGGCCATATTCTCCTCAAATGTCTTTTTTGCCGCCATGTCAATCCTCCTTGTCCACCACGTCGCATCGCAGGCTGCCTTGCGCCAGCCGGACGCGGATGCGCTCTCCCACCGCCGCATCGGCGGCATTCTTCAATATCGTACCGTCCTCGCTCTGTGCCACGGCATAGCCCCGCGCCAGCACCTTCAGCGGGCTGAGGGCGTCCAGCGCGGCAGCCGCCGCCGCAAAACGGCGGCTCTCTCCCTCCACACAGCTCTTGCCTGCGGCGCACAGCCGGTGGACAACGTGATCCAGATACAGCCGTCGATCCGCCAGAAAGGCGGTGGGATCCGTCAGCACCCGCTTTTTCTCCAGCGCCGCCAGACGCTTCTCCCGCCGGTGCAGGGCGTTGAGCAGGCTCTGCGCCATGCGCTCATCGCTCCCCTGCAGATACCGCAGCAGCTCCGCCATGTCCGGCACGGCGATCTCCGCCGCGTTGGAGGGCGTGGATGCCCTGCGGTCCGCCACAAAGTCGCTGATGGCCACGTCCGGCTCATGCCCCACAGCGGAGATCACCGGGATCTCCGACTCGTAGATGGCGCGGGCCACCCGCTCGTCGTTGAAGGCCCACAGATCCTCCAGAGAGCCGCCGCCCCGTCCGGTGATCAGCACGTCCGCCAGCTTATAGCGGTTGGCGTAACGGATAGCGCCCACAATCTCCGGCGGCGCCTCCACCCCCTGCACCCGCACCGGCAGCAGCAGCACCTTGGCAATGGGATACCGGCGGCGCAGAATGCGGATCATATCGTGTACCGCCGCACCCGCCGAGGAGGTGACGATGGCGATGCGCTGTGGGAATCTTGGCAGCGGCTTCTTGTGGGCCGGGTCAAACAGCCCCTCCCGGTACAGCTTCTCCTTCAGCTGCTCAAAGGCCACATACAGGTCGCCCACGCCGTCGGCGGACAGGCCGCTGCAATACAGCTGGTACGCGCCGTCCCGCGGGTAGACGCTGATGCGGCCGGAGGCGATGACCTGCATTCCGTTCTCCGGCTTGAACCGCAGCTTCATGGCCGAGCCCTTGAACATCACGCACCGCAGCGCGCTCTCGCTGTCCTTCAGCGTAAAGTAGTGGTGTCCGGAGGGATACACCTTGTAGTTGGATACCTCGCCCCGCAGCAGCAGGTCGCCGAAGGCGGGCACGGACTCCACCAGCTCCTTGACGCAGTTATTCAGTTCGGTGACGGTAAACACATGCCGTTCGTCCATGCCGTCCTCCTTCTTCCATGCGGAAAAGGCAGAGCGCAAGCTCTGCCTTTCTGTTTTACTCCTTCAGCTCGCCCCGGACGAAGCTGCCCAGAATGCCGTTGATGAATTTCACCACCTCCGGCGATTCGTAGTTCTTGGCGATCTCCACCGCCTCATTGATGGCGACGCCGGCGGGAATGTCCGCCATGTAGAGCATCTCGTACATGGCCACCCGCATGATGGCGGAGGCCACCAGCGAAATGCGTTCGAACCGCCAGCCCTTGGCGTACTTCTCGATGTCGCCGTCCAGCTCCGCCGCGTGCTCCGCCACGCCGGCGACCAGGCGGCGGATATACGCCTCCTGCTTGGCGTTGGGGCGCTCCTCATAGACGGGATGCTCCGGCGCCAGCGCGGCAAAGCTCTCCGCGCTCAGCTGCAGGTCCAGAAACTCCTCCACCGGCAGGTCATTGAAGCTCAGTTCATAGGCGAGATGCATGGCGATCTCGCGGGCCGTATTGCGTGTCATAACCGTATATCCTTTTCTCTCTCAGTTCGCTGTGTTCAGTTGAAGCTGATGCCGCCCACATGGACGTTGACCGCCGTTACCGCAAAGCCGGTCATGCCCTCCAGCGCGGTGCGTACCATCTGTTGGACCTTCTTGGCCACGTCGCCGATGGCGCTGCCGTAGCGGACGACGATGAACAGGTTCACCACGATGCCCTCGCCGTCCATCTCCACCCGGACGCCCTTGGCGGACATCTTCTTGCCGCCCATCAGATCGGACACATTGGCGCTCATCATGGCGCTGACACCGTCCACCTCCGCGGCGGTGGTGGAGGCGATAGAGGCCACCACATCCTCCGAGATCTGGATGGCGCCGTCCTCCTCCTGATGGATCATGTATTCCTTATTTTCAGCCATGTTGCGTTATCTCCTTGCGCTGTCTTTCGTGATTCAGTTTAGTATACCATTTTTTGCGCCGGAATACAACACCTATTTTGCGTCATCCCTCTGTTCATCGGTCTGCGCGGCGCTGGCAGGCACCTCCGCCTCCTGGGTGCTGCCGGTCTGGGACGCGGCGGAGGCCCCCGCCTCCATGATCCGGATCTGATCCGGGGTGTAGCTGGTCTCGCTGACCACGATGTCCTTGATGCGGGCCACGTCCACCGCGTCCAGCCCATCCGGGTCGGACACCACCACGCTGATGGCGTCCTCGCCCATAAAGGCCACGCAGTCGGCGTAGCCCTTGGCCACCACCAGGCTCTCGATCTGGGACTCCGCCACGGTGTAGGCCGCCAGCACCTGCAGGGTCTGGGACGCCTCGTTCAGCACATCCTCCGCGGCGTTTTCATCCACCTGCGCCTCCTGCAGCATGCTGATGGCGGTGTCGCGGGCCTGCTTGCGGCTGAGCCGCGCCGTGGCGAAGTAGTCGTCCCCGGCGGCGGTCACCTCCGCGTCCGTCGTCTCGCCGTTCACCAATGCAGACTGTCCCAGCACCTTCTTGCCGCTGTTCTCCACGTTGCCGGTATAGCGCCAGTTGAGATACACCGAGGTGCCCACCAGCAGCAGTACCGCCGCCACCACCGCGCGCCGCTTCCATACCTGTTTCATGCTCCAACTCCTCCTCCATTTTTCTATGACTTCCACTTGACCACGGAGATCCTGTCGCTGCTCAGCCCCGTCAGCACGGACACCGCGTTCACCACCGCCAGCCGCACGCTGCTGCTGCCGGCGCCCTCGCAGACCACCACTGCCCCCTGATAGGTGGGATAGAGCTGCTGGGTGACCACCACCTCCTGCCGTCCGCTGCCGCGGTTGACGGTAAGCACCTGCTTTTCCTGCTTGGTCTGGCCGCCGGTGCTGTCGGATAAGCTGCTGTCCTCCGCCAGACGCAGACTGGAGCCGGCACGCAGCGTCAGCATGATCCGCACGCGGCCCACACCGTCGATGGTGCCCAGCACCTCCGCCATGCGCTGCTCCGTCTCCTCCAGCGAATAGGTCTCCCCCGGCAGCTCGCTGCTGTCGCCGGAGGTCTGCGCCTTGCCGCCGGTGGGCAGCAGCATCAGCACCACCCCCAGCAGCACCACCAACGCCGCCAGCCTGTATTTTTTCAGCAGTCCCGTCCACTTCTCCAGCTTCATACGTCACCTCGCACGGGGCGCCTGCCACGTCTGCCGCTCCTCGCCGATACCCAGATCGGCGGCGATGCAGGCGGCCAGTGCCTCGTCTCTCTCCACGTCCAGAGTCACCGCGCAGGGGTAGGGCACACCGGAGCGCAGCTCCGTCTCCACCTCGGCATGGCATGTCACCCCCAGCGCCGCGCCTTTGTCCGATATATATGCGGCAGTCCGCTGCTCTATGATAGCGGCCAGCTCCGCCGCGTCCGCCGCCCGGTATTCCTCCGTCAGCGCCTGGATCTCCTGGGCGTAGTCGTCGTAGGACGCGGCGAAGTCCCGGAAGTCGAACCCCAGCACCGGCTGGAGGATCACCAGCATCAGCGCCACACCGCCGGTGGTGCGCACGATGGGCCGCAAGCGCCCCTTCGGCACCAGCGCGTACAGAATGGCCAGCACCAGCCCGGCTGCGATGATGGACAGCAGCCACGTCCGCAGTGCCCCGATCATGGCAGCACCGCCGATACGGAGGATGTGATGGAAATGAGCAGCAGCAGCGCACAGCTGCCGGTCATGCCCAGCATCAGGCCGAAGGCCGTGCCCAGCGCGTCGATAAGCCCTGCCAGCGGCCCCTCGGTGACGGTGCCCGCCAGAAATGCCGTCAGCTTGTACAGCAGGTACTGCACCGCCATGCTGAGGAACGGCGTCAGGCAGATGGACAGCACCGCCAGCATTCCGAAGATGCCGATGGCGCCCTTCAGCACCCCTGCCCCGGCCAACACTGTCCCCGTGGCCTCGGAGATGATGGAGCCAACCACCGGCACCGCCGTGGCGATGGCGCTGCGGGTCATCTGCACCGTCATGGCGTCCGCCGCGCCGGTGGCCGCGCCGGTCAGAGTCAGAAAGCCGGTGAACACCACCATGGACGCCGTCAGCGCCCAGGTCACAGCCTTGCTGATGCCCGCGCCGATCTTTTTCAGGCTGTGTCCCGGCACCATGGCGTCGGCGGCGGCCGCCGCGATGCAGGCATACAGCAGCGGCAGCAGCAGCTTCCGGATCACCGTCAGCAGCAGGTTAGTGAAATACACCGTGGCCACCTGCTTGGCGCCGGCGGAGGCGATACCGCCGCTGGCCGCCACCGCCGCCGACAGCGTGGGCAGCAGCGCCTTGGCGAACACGTCCAGCTCCTCCATGGTCTCCACCCCCAGTCCCATCATCCGCTTGAAGTCCCCGGCGGCCACCAGTGTGATGGCCAGTGCCCCCGCCATCGGTACGAACTGCGGCACAGCGGGCTGCTCCGCCGCCGCAAAAAAGCTCTCCGCCACGCTGCACAGCAGCACCACGCCCAGCAGCAGCGCCGCGCCGGAGGCCTTCTCCCGCAGGGCATCGCCCAGATACTGCCGGGCCTCCTGCCACAGGCGGGACAGTCCCTCCGACCACGCGGTATGATCGGTGCCCTCGTCCAGCCCCTCCAGCCGGGCGGCGGCCTCCGGCGGCAGGGCATCCGTCACGCTGTCCGGTACGGACGCCGCCTGCACCGGCACCACCAGCAGCCACAGCAGCGCCGCCGCGGCCAGAAACATCCGTACCCCTCTCATAGCAGCGACCGCAGCATGTCCCACGCCGCCTGAAACAGCGGCAGCGAGACGAGGATGGCGGTGACGGCTCCCGCCGTCTCCACCAGCGACGCCATGGCCCCCTCCCCCGCGTCCTTGCAGAGGTCGGAGCCTGTCCGGCTGACGAGCGCGATGCCCACGGTCTTCACCAGCGGGGCAAACAGCTCCGTGGGCAGGCCGCCCCAGTCCGACAGCTGCGTGAAGAAGTCCCGTATCTCCCCCAGCGGCTCCGCCAGCAAAAACAGCACCGCGCCGCAGATCGCCAGTGCCAGCAGCAGCGCCATGTCCGGGTTCGTCCGCTTCAGCAGCACCGCCAGCAGCGCCCCGGTAAGGCACAGGGCGCTCAGTCGCATCACCGTCTCCATGGGCTACAGGGAAAACAGCGTCTTGACCATGTCAAACAGGTCGCTGATCTGCTGCACCAGCATCATCAGCACCACCACCAGCCCGGCCAGCGTGGTCATCAGGGCCTGCTCCTCCCGGCCGCTGCGCACCAGCAGCAGGTTCAGCACCGCCACCAGAATGCCGATGGCCGCAATTTTGAAAATCAGATCAACGTCCATGTCGTACCTCAAATCAGTAGGATCACCAACAGCCCGGCGGCGGAGAACAGCGCCGCGCCGGTGAGCCTGCGATCCCGTGTATCCTCCCGTTCCCGGCGCTCCGTCAGCTGGCGCAGCCGGCGCTGGGCGTATTGCAGCCCCGTCAGCAGGTGCGTCTCGTCGCCGGTCAGCTCCATGCTCCGCAGAATCTCCGCCGCCTCCGCGTCCGTCAGTGCGGAGAACGCATGATCCCATGCGGTTTGTAAAGATATATTCCTTCCCACTTCCCCAAGCACCTCGGCAAAGTATGTACCACAGCAGGGCCGCTGTGCCAGCTCCGTCAGCAGCGGTGTCATGGACTGCCGCTGCCAGCGGATGGCCGTCTCCATGTGCGCCAGCGCCTGTGCCAACGCCTGCACCAGCTCCCGCCGCTGCCGCAGCTGCCGGTACCTGGCGATGCAGATCCAGACGGCGCCGCAGGCGATGCAGACCGCCCCCAGCAGCTTGCCGGTCACAGCGTCTCCGTCCGGTATACCCGGCGTCCGTTCTCCACAGCGATGGTCACCAGACGCCGGAACACCTGCATCTCCAGCAGCCGGGCAAACAGCGGCTTTCGCGCCAGCTCCTCCCGGTCGGCGGCATGGATGGTAGCCAGCAGCCGCACACCGCAGTTGGCGGCGGCCAGCATGGCCCGCAGATCCTCCTCCGCCGTGATCTCGTCCACCGCAATGATCTGCGGATTGGCCGCCCGCAGCAGCATGGAGATGCCCAGCGCCTTGGGACAGCCGTCCAGCACATCGGTGTGGGCGCCCACCTCCAGCTGCGGCACGCCCCGGTACATGGCGGCCAGCTCTCCCCGCTCGTCCACCACGCCCTGTCTCTTATACACATCTGACGCTGCCGACGATCGCATAAGTGTAGA
>URVR01000053.1 GCA_900551355.1 uncultured Eubacteriales bacterium
GATCTACACTTATGCGATCGTCGGCAGCGTCAGATGTGTATAAGAGACAGGACTGCGGCGGCGGCGATAGCGGCGGCCGCTGTATCTCCGGCTGCTCACTTGACGTACTCCTTGATGACGCTGCGGGCCGTGTCGGTGTCAGAGGTGACACACAGCACCACGCAGGTGCCGTAGGTCTCGAAGATGGCGCCGTTGATGCGGTCCACCTCAGCGGGCAGATAGCGCTCCATCTCGGTCTTCTGGCTGTCCAGGAAGTCCTGCATGGACGTGCGCAGCGCCGCGGCGGAGGCGCCGTCGTAGCACTCGATGACAAAGATCTCCTCGGCGGTGGAGCCGGAAGACATGTAGGCCGCCGCGTCGCACTTGGCCGGCAGCTGGAAGTAGTAACCCAGCTCCTCCTTGGAAACGGCGGTCAGCTCGGACTCAAAGGCGGTCTTCTCCGCCAGCGCCTTGGCCAGACTCTGTGCGTCCACGGTGGTCGTTTTCCCGCCGCAGGCGGTCAGTGCAAAAACAGTCATCACGGCCAGCAGCAGTGCAATGATTCGTTTCATAGTGATCTCCTCAAATCGTTCTTATGTAGTGCAGGGAAAGGCGAACTTTCTCGAATATGTATTATAGTACAAACCGCCTGAAAGGGGAAGAGTCAATTTGTAACAAAGCGGTTAATTTTCCGGAAAGGACGCTGCGCCGGGCAGGCGCCGCCATGTCCGTCCGGCAGCGCCGCCCTCTGCCCCATATGACGGCGCCGCGCCCCGTATGGTTCCGGGTTTTGCCGCACCCTCTTTACAAATGCCCGTTTTTTGTTATAATAGTAAGGCTAAGGAATTTTACAGGCATAAGGAGAATGATATATGGCCGTTATCGAATACGACGAGTACAAGCAGAAGCTGCAGGCGCTGGAGCCTACGCTGGGCGAGCTGGAAAAGGCGCTGGGCATCCCCAAGGCCCGGGAGGAGCTGGCAGATCTCCAAAAGGAGACGGAGCAGGAGGGCTTCTGGAATGATCTGGAGCGCAGCCAGCAGGTGAGCCGCCAGGTCAAGCGTCTGGAGAACAAGATCAAAAAGCACGACAAGCTGGTGTCCGAGTGGGAGGACACCCTGACCCTGTGCGAAATGGCGCAGGAGGAGGACGACCCCTCCCAGCTGGAGGATGTGATCTCCGGCTATGAGACGCTGGAAAAGGAGATCAGCGAGCGCCGTCTGGCGGCACTGCTGTCCGGCGAGTACGACGGCAACAACGCCATCCTCACGTTCCACGCCGGCGCCGGCGGCACCGAGGCCCAGGACTGGACGGAGATGCTGTACCGCATGTACACCCGCTGGGCCGAGCGCCACGGCTACACCTATCAGCTCATGGACTACGAGGCCGGCGACGAGGCGGGCATCAAGTCCGCCACCATCCTCATCGAGGGTGAGAACGCCTACGGCTACCTGAAGAGCGAGAACGGCGTCCACCGTCTGGTGCGCGTCAGCCCCTTTGACGCCAACGCCCGCCGCCAGACCAGCTTTGCCGCGCTGGAGGTCATGCCCGAGCTGGATGACGACAGTGAGATCGAGATCCGTCCCGAGGACATCGAGATGCAGGCCTGCCGCTCCTCCGGCGCAGGCGGCCAGCACATCAACAAGACCTCCTCTGCCGTCCGTCTGACCCACCTGCCCACCGGCATCGTGGTGTTCTGCCAGACGGAGCGCAGCCAGTTCCAGAACCGCGACAACGCCATGAAGATGCTGCGCGCCAAGCTGGCGGAGCTGAAGCTCCAGCAGCACGCCGAGAAGATCAGCGACCTGAAGGGCGTCCAGATGAAGATCGAGTGGGGCAGCCAGATCCGCTCCTATGTGTTCATGCCCTACACGCTGGCCAAGGATACCCGCACCGGCTATGAGATGGGCAACATCCAGGCCGTGATGGACGGCGACATCGACGGCTTTATCAACGCCTACCTCACCGCCGCCGCCAACGGCGAGATCAAGAAGTAATTTCCCTGCAAACCATCAGATCACCCTGCGTGTTCAATACGCAGGGTGATCTTTTTGCCAAATTATACTCTTTGTTGTCGATTTTTGCGGCATAACAGAGGATGCGCCTCAAACAGCATAAAAAACAGAGCCGCTTGCGCGGCTCTGTTTTTTATGCATTTTCAGCTGTGCTTCAGCACTTCTCGAACACCACGGCAGTGCCCATGCCGCCGCCGATGCACAGGGTCGCCAGGCCCTTCTTGGCCTCGGGACGCTTCTGCATCTCGTGCAGCAGGGTGACGATGATACGCGCGCCGGAGGCGCCCACGGGGTGACCCAGGGCAATGGCGCCGCCGTTGACGTTGACCTTGCTCATGTCAAAGTGCAGCTCGCGGGCCACAGCGATGGACTGGGCGGCAAAGGCCTCGTTGGCCTCGATCAGGTCGATGTCGTCGATGGTCACGCCGGCCTTCTTCATGGCGTTGCGGGAAGCCACCACGGGGCCGACGCCCATGATCTTGGGATCCACGCCGCCCTGACCCCAGCCGATCAGCTTGGCCATGGGCTTCAGACCGTACTTCTCCACAGCCTCGCCGGAGGCCAGCACGATGGCGGCAGCGCCGTCGTTGATGCCGGAGGCGTTGGCGGCGGTGACGCGCTGGGTGCCCTTATCGGCAGCATCCTGTGCGCCGGTGACCTCGAAGGTATGTACCACCTGAGGATTGGGGGACTCGGGACCCACGGGGAACGCGCCCTTCAGCTTGGCGATGCTGTCAGCCGTGACGCCGGCCTTGGGATACTCGTCCTTGGCGAAGGGGACCATATCCTTCTTGACCTTGACCATCACGGGGACGATCTCATCGTCGAAGCGGCCGGATGCCTGTGCGGCCTCTGCCTTCTGCTGGGAGGCGGCGGCGAACTCGTCCTGCTCGCGGCGGGTGATGCCCCAGATATCGTTGATGTTCTCGGCGGTGGTACCCATGTGGTAGTTGTTATAGGCGTCCCACAGACCGTCCTTGATCATGGTGTCCACCAGCTTCTTGTCGCCCATACGAGCGCCCCAGCGGGCATCCATGGAGGCAAAGGGGGCAGCGCTCATGTTCTCGGTACCGCCGCAAACCACGATGTTGGAATCACCGGCCAGGATGGAGCGGGCGCCCTCGATGACGGACTTCATGCCGGAGCCGCAGACCATGCCGACGGTATAGGCGGGCACGGAATAGGGGATACCGGCCTTGATGGAAACCTGACGCGCCACGTTCTGGCCCTGGGCCGCGGTCAGGATGCAGCCGAACATCAGCTCGTCCACGTTCTCGGGAGCGATATTGGCGCGCTTCAGAGCCTCCTTGACCACCACAGCGCCCATCTCAGCGGCGGGGGTGTTCTTCAGGGAACCGCCAAAGGAACCGATCGCGGTTCTGCAGCAATTGACAACATACAGGTCTTTCATGAAAGTTACCTCCTATAAAGATTAAGCTCATTATACAGCTTCGTATAACGAATGTCTACGCTCATGATAGTCAACTTTTTAACAATAGTCAACCATGAATTGTAAGTTTGTTAAAAAATCGTCAAAAGGTGCATAGTGGGACGCCGCTTTCCGTCATTTTGACGGACGCGGGCCTTACTGCGCAGCCTGCTGAGGGGTCTGGTCCAGCTCGCTGCGCAGCTGCGTCAGCTTTTCATAGAACGCGCCGGTGTCGATGGCGGCGTACAGCTCCTCGTTATAGACCACATGGGCCTCGCTGCGCCGGGCCTGCAGCAGCGCGTTGAAATAGGTGGGCAGCACGGCGTTCAGATCCGTCTCCTCCCGCAGGAAGATGTAGTAGCCGTCGTCCAGCGCCACCACGTCCGTCATCTCGTTGGGCTGCAGGGCGGAGACCGCCTGCCCCAGCGCGTCGCTGAGGGAGTCGCCCGCCGCGGCGGAAAACGTGATGCTGTCCTGCTGGTCCACCTCCCGCTCCTGACAGATAGCGGCATGCTCGGCGATCTTGTCCTCCGCCTCCTGCATCCGCTTGAGGTAGCCGTTGGCCTCCTCCTCGGCGCCGTCGCCGGCAGGCACATAGATGGCCTTGCCCGTCAGATAGCCGTTGTCCGCGGCGTACTGGGCCAGCGCCTCGCTGTCGGGATACAGGGCGCTGCCCTCGGTGCAGAACTGATCCTGCAGCCGCTGGTACAGATACGCCGTCTCGTTGATGCGGTCATAGACCTCCTCGGTGATGCCCTGGGCCTCCAGCTGCTGCTGATAGGCCTCCTCGCTGCCGTAGTACGTCACATACTCCAGCCGCTGAGCCTCCAGCGCCGCCCGATCCTCCTCGGTCAGCGTCACGCCGGCCTCCTCCGCCCAGGCGCGCACCACGCTGTACAGCTTCACCGTCTCCAGCGTGTCGGTCTTGGCGTAGTCGCCGTAGGTCAGGCCCTCCGTCAGCTCCGCGCTCCAGTCCACGCCCGGCACATAGGTGCTCAGATACTCGCAGTCGTAGGCCAGCCAGTACAGATACTCCTCCGCCGTCACGGTCTGCCCGTCGATGAGCAGCAGCTCCGCGTCGGGATGGATCCCGCTGGCCTGGTACAGCAGGCCGTCGGTGCGGCTGCCCTTCTTCATGCCGCCGGTGAGAGCAATGGCGCCCACCAGCACCACAGAGGCCAGTGCACCGGCGATCAAACGCACCCAGTTATTCTTCATGGTCATTTCCTCCTTCTCGGGACTGCTGTCCCCGTATCTCATTCTGCTGCAAGCGCAGCTGTTCTACAAGGCCGCCTGCGGCGTCCAATGCATTCTCGTTGGGCTGTAAAAACAGCGTCAGCCGGGGCGACGTCCCCGCCGCCAGCTGCAGGCGGTTGCGGTAGCCCGCCATGGTGCACACCGCCAGCAGCGCCGCCGGGTCGATGCGCGTGTCGAAGCTGAACAGCAGCTGCCGTCCCTTCTGGGTGATGTCGGTGATGCCCGTCTCCATGGCCGCCGAACGCAGCATAGCCACGTCCAGCAGCGCCGCCACCGGCTTGGGCACATCGCCGTACCGATCCAGCAGCTCGTCCATGAGGTCGGCCTCGTCCGCCGGTGTCCGCAGTGCGGCGATGCGGCGGTACAGGTCCATCCGCTGCTCGGCGGCGGGCACATAGCCCTCCGGAATGTAGGCCGGCACCGTCAGGTCGGCGGAGCACTCCGTCCGCACCTCCGCGCCCCGGCCCTGCTGCTCCAGCACCGCGTCGTTCAGCAGCTTCAGGTACATATCGTAGCCCACGGACATCATGTAGCCCGACTGCTCGGGGCCTAATAGGTTTCCGGCGCCCCGGATCTCCAGATCCCGCATGGCGATCCTGAAGCCGGAGCCGAACTCCACATACTCCCGTATGGCGGTGAGCCGCTTGGCGGCCACCTCCGTCAGCACCTTGCCGGTGCGGTACGTCAGATAGGCGTAGGCCCGGCGGGCCGACCGGCCGATGCGTCCCCGGATCTGATGGAGCTGGCTG
Source organism: uncultured Eubacteriales bacterium (assembly GCA_900551355.1). Lineage (GTDB taxonomy): Bacteria > Bacillota > Clostridia > Oscillospirales > Oscillospiraceae > Vescimonas. The sequence continues at coordinate 5,430 of URVR01000053.1, forward strand.
AGCCCCAGCCGGTCTGCGTCCTCGATGATGAGGGTATTCACGTTGGGGATGTCGATACCCGTCTCGATGATGGTGGTGCACACCAGCACGTCGATGTCTCCCTCGGCCATGCGGCTCATGACCCGGCTCAGCTCGCCCTCGGCCATCTTGCCGTGGGCCGTCTCCACCGTCACGCCGTCCCCCAGCAGCTGCCGCAGCCGGGAGGCGGTGGAGTCGATGTTCTCCACCCGGTTGTGCAGGTAGTACACCTGCCCGCCCCGGTCCAGCTCCCGCCGGATGGCCTCGGTGACGATACCCCAGTCGTGCTCCAGCACATAGGTCTGCACCGGCTGCCGGTCCTGGGGCGGCTGCTCGATGGTGCTCATGTCCCGGATACCGCTGAGGGCCATGTTCAGCGTCCGGGGGATGGGCGTGGCGGACAGCGTCAGCGTATCCACCTGCCGCGCCCGCTCCCGCAGCTTCTCCTTATGGGTCACGCCGAAGCGCTGCTCCTCGTCGATGATGAGCAGACCCAGATCCTTGAATTCCACGTTCTTTGCCAGCAGCTTGTGGGTACCGATGAGCAGATCCACCCTGCCCTCCTTCACCCGGGCCAGCACGTCCTTCACCTGGGCCGGCGTTCGGAACCGGGACAGCACCTCCACCGTCACCGGGAATGCCCGGAACCGGGCGATGGCCGTGGCGTAGTGCTGCTGTGCCAGCACGGTGGTGGGCACCAGAATGGCGGCCTGCTTGCCGTCCAGGATGCACTTCATGGCCGCCCGCAGCGCCACCTCCGTCTTGCCGTAGCCCACGTCGCCGCACAGCAGCCGGTCCATGGGCGCTGGCTTTTCCATATCCCGCTTGATGTCCCGGATGGCCGCCAGCTGGTCGTCCGTCTCCGTGTAGTCGAAGGACTCCTCAAACTCCTGCTGCCACGGGGAATCCGGTGAAAAGGCAAAGCCCTTCTCCCGCTGGCGCTGGGCGTACAGCTTGATCAGGCCCTCGGCCAGATCCTTTGCCGCCGCCTTGGCCCGGTGGGTGGTCTTGGCCCACTGATCGCCGGACAGCTTGTTCAGCCTGGTCTTTTCCGCCGCCTCGTCGCCGCCGCCGATGTATTTGCTCACCAGATCCAGTGACGTAGCCGGCACATACAGGCAGTCGCTGCCGGCGTAGTTGATCTTGATATAGTCCTTTTCCACGCCGTCCACCGGCAGGCGCAGCATCCCGGCAAACCGCCCGATGCCGTGGTGGACATGCACCACCAGATCGCCCACCGTCAGGTCGGTGTAGGATTGTATTTTCTGCCGGTTGTCGGCCCTGGCGGGCCGGGGCTTCCTTTTGCTGCCGGACAGCTTTTCGGTGAGCTGTCCCTCCGTCAGCACCGCCAGCTTCAGCCCCGGCCACTCGCTGCCGGCGCTGAGCGCGCCCACGGTGATGCACACCTGCCCCCGCTGGGGCATGGCGCTGCCGGACAGCTCCAGCGCCGCGGGGATCTTTTTGTCCCGCAGCAGCTGCTGCATGTTCCTGGCCCGCACCTCGCCGCCGCACAGCACCAGCACGCCGTATCCGGCGGTGAGGTAGTGCACGATGTCGGTGGCCGCCGTTTCCAGACTGCCGCCGTAGCTGGAAAGCTGCTTGGCCGGGATGTCCAGCAGCAGCTTCGGCGCCACCAGATACCGGCTGGTGGGCAGGCTCTCCATCTGGCACACGGGGAACCGCTCCAGCTCCGCCGCCGTCTCCGTCTCCGTCAGTGTCAGCCGTCCGAAGGCGCCTGCCATCTGACCGGCCTCCATGGACGCCGTCACGTCCTGCTTCACCTGCCACACGAAGGCCTTCAGCGCCTCCTGTACCCGGCCCGCCTCGCTGACGCAGACAAGACAGTCCTCCGGCAGATAGTCGAAAGCCGTGGCCGCGTCGGGGTACACCGCCGCCAGATACCGGTCGCCGCCGGGAGGCGTCACCCCCTGCCGCAGGGACTGGGCGTCCTCCTCCAGACGCTGGCGCAGGGCGGCTGCGTTCTCCTTTTTCGCCAGCCGCTTTGCCGCCGCGTCCATCCGCCGGGCGGCGCTCTCCGCCGTGTCCGCGTCGTGGAACGGCAGCACCTCTCCCGCCGGCAGCACCGTAAAGGTCTGCCGGTTCTCCACGCGGCGCTGGGTGGTCACGTCGAAATCGCCCATGCTGTCCAGCTCGTCGTCGAAGAACTCGCAGCGCACCGGCCTGTCCGGCCCAGGCGAGAAAATATCCAGAATACCGCCCCGCAGGGCAAACTGCCCCGCGCCCTCCACCTGCTGGGCGCGGACATATCCGGCGGCGATGAGCTGCGCCGCCAGCGCCGTCACGTCGTACTGCTGCCCCACCTCCAGCGTGAAGGCTGTCTGCCGCAGCACCTCGGGCGGCAGACACAGCTGGGCCATGGCCGCCGCCGTGGCCACCACCACCCGGGGCGTCTCCTGTGCCAGACGGTACAGTGCCCACAGCCGTCGGTACTCCCACTGACGGCTGTACGCCGCCGCGGGCCGCAGCTGCCACTCACGGGCCGGCAGCACCACCGGCTCCTGACCGGTCAGCGCCCGCAGATCCGCCGCCTGCCGGGCGCACTCCTGCTCGTCGGCGCACAGCATCAGAAGCGGCCTGCCGGTCTGCGCTGCCGCAGCCGCCGCCACGGCGGCCCGCTGCACCGGGGAGAGCCCCGTGATCATGCTGTGCCTCTCCCGGCCGTCCATGCCGGCTGTCAGCTCCTGCAGCTGCGGCAGCGTCAAAAGCTGTCGGATCAGTCCTTCCATGTGCTCTCCCCTCCTCTCCGAAGGCGGCACATCGCCGCCTGTACTTCCGGTTTATATTCTATGTGGCTTTGCTGAAATTTACCTGAAAAAGCGTTACCCGTTGAAGCGGTTCATGGCTGTGTCCGCCCCCTGCTCAATGAGGCACAGCGCCGCCGCTGCCGCGCGGTCCAGCGTGGCGCGCAGCAGCTTGGCCTCCTCGCCCTGGGGCTTGCCGATGACCCAGTCGATCATCTCGTGGTCCGGGTGCTCCGGCATGCCCACGCCCACCTTGATGCGGGGAAAACCGTCGGTGCCCAGATGCTGGATGATGTTCTTCAGGCCGTTGTGGCCGCCGGCGGAACCGCTTTTGCGGATGCGCAGCTTCCCCACCGGCAGCGACACGTCGTCGGAGATGACCACCACACGGTCTGCCGGCACCTTGTAGAACCGGGCCGCTTCGCCCACCGCCTCGCCGGACAGGTTCATGTAGGTCTGGGGCTTCATCACCAGGATCTTATTGCCGTTCCGCTCCAGAATGCCCGTCCACGCCTTGAACCGCAGCTTGGTGAGCTTGAAATTTTCCTTTTCCATCAGACTGTCCAGCGCCAGCCACCCCATGTTGTGCCGGGTGGACTCATACTTGCTGCCGGGGTTGCCCAGACCCACCAGGATCCAGTTGACGCCGCCGGCCTGCTTCCGGTTAAAAAACAAGGCTCCCGCCTCCTTCTTGAAAACTAAAGAGGGACTGCAAACGCAGTCCCTCTATTATAACACGGTTTTTCCCGTTTGCAAAGCGTTCAGTTGAACAGCTTGGCGATGGATATCTCCTGATAGATACGCTCGATGGCCTCGGCGAACATGGGCGCCACGGACAGGTACTTGATCTTGTCGCAGCCCTCGCCCATAGTCTCGGGGATGGTGTTCAGCAGCGCGACCTCCTTGATGACGCTGGCGCTCAGGCGCTCCAGCGCCGGGCCGGACAGCACGCCGTGGCTGGCGCAGGCGTACACGCTGTTGGCGCCGCCCACCTCCACGATGGCTTTGGCGGCGTTGCAGATGGAGCCGGCGGTGTCGATCATGTCGTCGAACAGGATGCAGTCCTTGCCGGACACATCGCCGATGACGTTCATGACCTCACACTGGTTGGCCTTCTGGCGGCGCTTATCCACGATGGCCAGACTCATGTGCAGCTTCTGGGCGAAGGTGCGGGCGCGGGCCACGGAGCCTACGTCGGGAGACACCACCACCATATCCTCGCACTTCTCGCCAAACTTCTTGGCGTAGTAATCCACGAACACGGGATTGCCCAGCAGATTGTCCACGGGGATATCAAAGAAGCCCTGGATCTGGCTGGCATGGAGATCCATGGTCAGCACGCGGTCGGCGCCGGAGGCGGTGAGCATGTTGGCCACCAGCTTGGCGGAGATGGGATCGCGGCTCTTGGCCTTGCGGTCCTGACGGGCATAGCCGAAATAGGGGATCACCGCAGTGACACGGCCTGCGGAGGCACGCTTGCAGGCATCGATCATGATGAGCAGCTCCATCAGGCTGTCATTGACCGGCTTGCAGGTGGAGTTGATGAGGAACACATCGCTGCCGCGGACGCTCTCATACAGGGAGACAGAAGCCTCGCCGTCCGCGAAGGATTTGACCTCCGCCTCGCCCAGCTTGATGCCGATGAGCCTGCAGATCTCCTGTGCCAGTGCGGGGTTGGCGTTGCCGGTGAAGATCTTGATATCCTTGCCGTGAGAAATCATGGTGTTACCCTCTCGCTTTCTGTCCGTAACGGAACATTTTTTTGACTGTTTTCTGTCGCGCTCTACCTGTTAAAAAACAAACAAAAAGCGCCGTCGCCCCGCCCTTCACCGCTGGATAAAGCGGTATTCGGCGATGCTGACGGCGCACGCTCCGGCAGAGGAAGCGCACACAGGAAAAATATGGACTTTTGCGCGGCGCAGACGATCCATCGGCCCTTCCTCCCCTCGGTCTGTTTTCTCTGTCTCTATTATAACAGGCTCTGCGGGAAAATCCAGTATTTTTCCCACTTTTTTTGGCAACAATTTTTCAGGGCGGGAAATGCCCATCCAAATCACCATTTTTTCATGGAAACAGCGGCCATTTTTTGTATTTCTAAGAAAATGCAGGGGTTTTTGCCATTTATGAGTTGCATTTTCATTTCCATTGCATTACAATAGGCAGGTA
>URVR01000054.1 GCA_900551355.1 uncultured Eubacteriales bacterium
GTATAAGAGACAGAGCCAGGGGCAGCTGCTGGATCACAGCTTCGACGCTGTCCGGCAGGGGAAGCGGCTGGTGGTGACGCTCCGCGCGGAGTGCGAGGAACAGATCGGCGTATCATCGCCGCTGGATATACAGGATATGGGGAGGTAAAGACCCACTTATGGAACAACGCATCAGCATTGAACGTATGGAGGAGGCCGTCAACCTGTTCGGCTCCTTCGATGAGAACATCCGCCTGCTGGAGACGGAGTTTCAGGTACAGGTGGTGAACCGGGGCGGCGAGATCGTGGTGTCCGGCGAGCCGGAGAACGTGATGCTGGCGGTGAAGGCGGTGCAGGCACTGCTGACGCTGTCCAACAAGGGGGAGAACATCTCCGACCAGCATGTGCGCTACGTCATCGGGCTGGTGCGCTCCGGCCAGGCCGAGCGCATCAGCGAGCTGACGCAGGACGTTATCTGCATCACCAGCAAGGGACGTCCCGTAAAGCCCAAGACCATCGGCCAGAAGGAGTATGTCAACGCCATTCTGAAGCAGACCGTCACCATCGGCGTGGGGCCTGCCGGTACGGGCAAGACGTATCTGGCGGTGGCGGCGGCGGTGGCCGCCTTCCGGGACAAGCAGGTGAACCGCATCATCCTGACGCGGCCCGCCGTGGAGGCAGGCGAGCGGCTGGGCTTCCTGCCCGGCGACCTGCAGAGCAAGGTAGACCCCTACCTGCGGCCGCTGTACGACGCGCTGTTCGATATGCTGGGCGCGGAGACATATCAGAAGTATCTGGAGCGGGGCAACATCGAGGTGGCGCCGCTGGCCTATATGCGCGGCCGGACGCTGGACGACAGCTTTATCATTCTGGACGAGGCACAGAACACCAGCCGCGAGCAGATGAAGATGTTCCTGACCCGTATGGGCTTCGGCTCCAAGGTGGTCATCACCGGCGACGTGACCCAGATCGACCTGCCCGCCGACAAGGTCAGCGGCCTGAAGGAGGCCATGAAGGTGCTGCGGGATGTGGAGGGCGTAGCGGTCTGCAAGCTCACCAAGGAGGACGTGGTGCGACACGTTATGGTGCAGCGCATCATCGAGGCCTACGCGAAATTTGAGGAGAAAAAGAAATGAAACGACACTATATCCCGGTGACGGCGGACGTGCCCGGCGTCAGCGACGGTACAAAGAGCTTCCTGCGCCGGGTCATCCGCACGGCGCTGGCGGAGCAGGGCGTGGACGTGCCCTGCGAGGTGGATGTATATGTCACCGGCGACGCGGGCATACAGGAATTGAACCGCGAGATGCGGCAGGTGGACAGACCCACGGATGTGCTGAGCTTCCCGGAGTTCGAGCTGACGCCCGGCCAGCTGCCCGGGCAGGAGGACGCCGATCCGGGGACGGGCTATGTGCCGCTGGGCGACATGGCCATCTCGCTGGAGCGGGTGAAGGCGCAGGCCAAGGAGTACGGACACAGCAACCGCCGGGAGCTGGCGTATCTGGCCGTCCACTCCGTGCTGCACCTGCTGGGCTACGACCACATGGACGAAGGTCCGCAGAAGGCCTGGATGCGGGCGCGGGAGGAGGCCATCATGGCCGTGCTGGGACTGGAACGGAAGTAAAATATACACAAAATTGCTCAAATGAAAGAAAGTTGAGGATCACCTGATGAAGAACATTACGAAAACGGCCATGATCACCGTGTGCGGACGGCCCAACGTGGGCAAGTCCAGCCTGACCAACGCACTGGTGGGCGAGAAGATCGCCATCGTTTCGGACAAGCCCCAAACCACCCGCAACCGTATCTACGGCGTGGTGAACCGGGGCGATACCCAGTATGTCCTGCTGGATACGCCGGGTCTGCACAAGCCCCGCAGCCGGCTGGGCGACTACATGGTGAAGGTGGTACGGGAGAGTCTGAGCGACGTGGAGTGCGCACTGCTGCTGGTGGAGCCCATCGCCCATGTGGGCGAGCCGGAGCGCATCCTGCTCCAGCGCATCCGGGAGGAGCAGCTGCCCTGCGTGCTGTGCATCAACAAGATCGACACGGTGGAGAAGAAGGACGCGCTGCTGGAGGTCATCGCCGCGTACAGTGAGGCGTATGACGGCTTTGACGCCATCATCCCCATCTCCGCCCGCACGGGCGACGGGCTGGAGGATCTGATGCACCAGCTGGAAAAATACGCGCAGGAGGGGCCGCAGCTGTTCCCCGATGGCATGACCACCGATCAGGCGGACAGCCAGGTGTGCGCCGAGATCGTGCGGGAGAAGATGCTGCGGTGTCTGGACAAGGAGATTCCCCACGGCACGGCGGTGGAGGTGACGCGGTTCTCCGAGCGGGAGGACAGCGGCATCATCGATCTGGATGTGACCATCTACTGCGAAAAGGCCAGCCACAAGGGCATCATCATCGGCAAGGGCGGCGAGATGCTCAAGCGCATCAGCTCCCAGGCACGGCGGGACATCGAGAAGTTCATGGGCACCAAGGTGTACATGGAGACGTGGGTGAAGGTCAAGGAAAACTGGCGGGACAATGTGAATTTTATCCGGAGTCAGGGGTATAACGAGGAGTGAGGGGCGTTGCGCGCAGAGGCTGCCGGCAGGGAGGTTTCACGCTCCGGCGCGACCCACTTTTGCCAACAGCGGCAAAAACCAACACCAATCATTCCCTGTGATAATTCCGCCGCGGACCTCCATGCTAAGAGAGCGGGGAGGTGACGGCTATGGATTACTGGGAGCTGTTCTGCGACACCGGCGCACCGGAGGCGTATCTGCTGTGGCGCGGCCAACAGGAGGCGGTATGCAAAACGGAAAAACAGTGACCACCGGCCTTGTGCTGCGGGTCACGGAGACAAAGGAAGCGGATAAGATCCTGACGGTGCTGACGCCGGATATGGGGAAAATTCCCCTCATCGCGCGGGGGGCGCGGCGGAAAAACAGCCGCATCGCCGCCGCCTGCCAGCTGCTGGCCTACTCGGAGCTGACGCTGTACAGGCGGGGGAACTGGTACATGCTGGATGAGGCATCCACGCTGGAGCTGTTCGACGGCGTGCGGCAGGACCTTGTGCTGCTGGCGCTGGCGTCCTATTTCGCGGAGCTGGCGGAGGCGGTGTGCGCCGAGGAGACGGCGTCGCCGGAGATATTGTCACTGCTGCTGAACGCGCTGTACGCCCTGTGCTATCTGGGCAAGGAGCCGCGGCTGGTGAAGGCGGCGTATCAGTTCCGGCTGCTGGCGCTGGCGGGGTTCGAGCCGCTGGCGTCGGCGTGCGCCGTGTGCGGCCGGGAGGAGCCGGAGGCGCCTATGCTGGACGTGGTGCACGGCGTGGTACACTGCGGCGGGTGCAAGCGGCCCGGCGGGCTGAGCATGCCGCTGACGGCGGCGGGACTGGCGGCGCTGCGGCATGTGCTGTACTGCGACAGCCGGAGGCTGTACGGATTCACGCTGGAGCCGACGGCGCTGCGGAAGCTGGATCACGCGGGGGAGGCATTCGCCGCCAGCCAGCTGGAGCGGAGCTTCCGGACACTGGACTACTACAAATCCCTTTTGGGGTAACGTGAGGACATACATATGAGCGACTTATTTGAAAAATCCATGCGGACGCTGGAGCTGCCCGCGGTGCTGGAGATGCTGGCACAGCGGGCCGTCAGCGACGAGGCCAAGGAGCGGTGCCGCCGGCTGCGGCCCTCCACCGATCCCGAGACGGTCAGCCATCTGCTGGACGAGACGGATGCGGCCAAAACCCGGTTGGGACTTCACGGCAGCCCGTCCTTTGTCGGCGTGAAGGACGTGGCACAGCCGCTGAACCGCGCCGACCACGGCGGTATGCTGAACACCCGCGAGCTTTTGGATATCGCCGGGGTGCTGACCGCCACCCGGCGGGTCAGCGACTACGACGCGGACCGGCAGGGTGAGCCCACGGCCATTGACCGGCTGTTCTCCGCCCTGCGGCCCAACAAGTATCTGGAGGACAGGATACGCGGCGCCATTCTGGACGAGGAAACCATCGCCGACACCGCCAGCCCTGAGCTGGCGGATATCCGGCGGCAGATGCGGGTGGCGGCCACCAAGGGCCGCCAGATCTTACAGCGCATCATCTCCTCCCCCTCCTACGCCAAGGTATTGCAGGAAGCCCTCATCACCCAACGCGACGGACGCTTCGTGGTGCCGGTAAAGGCGGAGTGCAAGGGCAGCCTGCCGGGACTTGTCCACGACGTGTCTTCCTCCGGGGCCACGCTGTTTGTGGAGCCTATGGGCGTGGTGCAGGCCAACAACGAGATGAAGGAGCTGCAGGCCAAGGAGGACAAGGAGATCGACCGCATCCTGCGCATCCTGTCCGGCGAGTGCGCCGCCCAGCGGGAGACGATCCTCTATAACTACGATGTATTGGTGCAGCTGGACGCCATCTTTGCCCGGGCGCAGCTGAGCTACGCCATGGACGCGGGGCGTCCCACGGTGCGCAAGCGGGGCGGCATCGACCTGAAGCGGGCGCGGCACCCCCTGCTGGATCAGGCCAAGGCCGTGCCGGTGACGGTGGAGCTGGGCGGCCGGTTTGACACGCTGGTCATCACCGGCCCCAACACCGGCGGCAAGACCGTGACCCTCAAGACCATCGGCCTTCTGAGCCTGATGGCCCAGTGCGGCCTGCATATCCCCGCCGGAGACCAGAGCGCCGTGCAGGTGTTCTCCCGTATTCTGGCGGACGTGGGCGACGAGCAGAGCATCGAGCAGAGCCTGTCCACGTTCTCGGCCCACATGGCCAACACCGTGGAGATCCTGAAGCAGGCCGATGACCGGAGCCTGATCCTGTTCGACGAGCTGGGCGCAGGTACAGACCCGGTGGAGGGCGCGGCGCTGGCCATCGCCATCATCCAGGACGTGCGGGGCAAGGGAGCGCTGACGGCGGCCACCACCCACTACGCGGAGCTGAAGACCTTCGCCATGACCACGGCGGGGGTGGAGAACGCCAGCTGCGAGTTCGACGTGCAGACCCTGCGGCCCACCTACCGGCTGCTGATCGGTATTCCCGGCAAGTCCAACGCCTTCGCCATCTCCCGGCGGCTGGGACTGGACGAGAGCGTCATCGAGGCCGCCAAGGCCCAGATGGACAGCGAATCCGTCCGGTTCGAGGACGTGCTGACCCAGCTGGAGGAGAAACGCCAGCGGCTGGAAAAGGCCCAGACTGAGGCAGATCGTCTGTGGCAGCAGCGGGAGGAGGATGCCCGAAAGGCCCGGACGTTCCGGGAGCAGATGGAGAAGGCCAAGGACAACGCCCGCACCAAGGGCGAGGCCGAGGCACGGCGCATCGTGCGGCAGGCCCAGCAGCAGGCGGAGCAGGTATTCGCCGAGCTGGACCAGCTCCGCAAGCAGCAGCAGCGCGCCGACTATCAGACGGTGAACGACGGCAAGGCCGACGTGCGCCGCCGCCTGAAGGAGGCAGAGGCGGCGCTGCACCAGCACGACGAGGACCAGGAACCCATCCCGGCGCCCAGCCGCCCCATTGCCGTGGGCGACACGGTGGAGCTGGCAGGCGTCCGGACGGCGGCGGCGGTGCTGGCGGTCAACGGCGACGGCACCCTGCTTTTGCAGGCGGGAAAGATGAAGATGACCGTCAAGGCCGCCCAGGTGCGCCTTTTGGAGACGGCGGAGGAGATCGAGGAGAAGAAAAAGCAGGCCGCCAAGGCCCGCTCCGCCGGTTCCGGCGGCACGGTACAGATCAACACCGGGGCGCGGGCCTCCGCCGAGCTGGACATCCGCGGTCTGGAGACGCTGGAGGCGGAGAGCGTGGTGGAGAACTACCTGGACGCGGCCCAGCGGGCCAAGCTGGGCACCGTCACCATTATCCACGGCAAGGGCACCGGCGCCCTGCGGGCCGCCGTACACCAGATGCTGAAGAAAAACCGGGCCGTCAAGAGCTTCCGGCTGGGCCGGTACGGCGAGGGCGAGGCCGGTGTGACCGTGGTGGAGCTGAAATGACCGGCGCACTTTGTCTAATTCGACGAATCAGCGGGGGAAATTATCGGCGGACGAAACAAATTTCGTATCAATGCCCATTGCATTACGGCGGCACTTTCGGTATAATGAAAATACTGTAAGTGACCTTTTTCACAGTTTCTGAAAAAATTGCTGCATAAGGAGTGCTGTTCCATGTATACACGGGAAATCACTGTCAAGAATGAAGTCGGTCTGCACGCCAGACCCGCCACCTACTTTATCCAGAAGGCCAACGAGTTCAAGAGCGGCATCTGGGTGGAGAAGGAGGAGCGCCGCGTCAACGCCAAGAGCCTGCTGGGTGTGCTGAGTCTCGGTATCGTGCAGGGCACCACCATCACGCTGATCGCCGACGGCACCGACGAGAAGGAGGCCGTGGACGCACTGGCCGACCTGATCGAGAACCAGATCGGGGAATAACAGAACAAAACGACACCGCGCACAGCTTTGCTGTGCGCGGTGTTCTTTTTTACCGGAAAGCGGGAAATTTTGTAAAAGCCCTTGCGCCTGCGGGTGGGGATGTGGTATGATGATGGCACACATGCCATGCGAGAGAGAAGGGGGTGGCCGACATGGCGCTGACCAACGCGAGCCTGCCGGCGAAGCGGCGGATATTGGCGGTATGCGTCAAGCTGTTTCTGGAGCAGGGCTACAAGAAAACCACCGTGGCGCAGATCGTGCAGAGGGCGGGGGTGTCCAACAGCAGCTTCCAGAACATTTTCCGGGCCAAGGACGGCGTGCTGACGGAGCTGGTGGCCTTCATGTTCTCCAGCCAGTTCGGCGCGGCGCGGTCCGCCATCGGGGAGAAGCTGCCGCCGGTGTATGTCTACGCGGCAGAGACGGCCATCCAGATGACGCTGACGGAGCTGAACGAGAACCTGCGGGAGATCTACATCGAGGCCTACTCCCAGCAGGAGGCGTCGGAGTACATCTTCCGGGAGACGGCCAAGGAGCTGTACGCCATCTTCGGGTCGTACCAGCCGGCGCTGACGGCGGAGGACTTCTACGCCATGGAGATCGGGACGGCGGGGCTGATGCGGGGCTACATGGCCAAGCCCTGCGATGAGACGCTGCCGCTGGAGAAGAAGCTGGAGAGTTTTCTGACACTGAGCCTGCGGGGTTACAGGGTGCCGGAGGAGGAGCTGCAGCAGGTGCTGGCCTTCCTGGGCACCATGGACATCCGGGCGGTGGCCCAGCACATCATGGAGCGGCTGTTCCACGCGCTGGAGATGCGGTACGACTTCCATCTGGTGGGTGCCGGATAAAAACGGCGATCAGACCGTCTCCGGCGGCGTGATCACCGGCGGCAAATCGGGTACAACTATATTAGTCCCGTCGAAGGGGAAATTCCTGGTGAAAGTAAAGAGGGACTGATCACCAACGGTACATTTTACGGTGAGGTGACCAATGCGTTCAGCAGCGAGATCAGCGGCGGCTCCTTTTATGGGAAAGTGGACAACAGGGATAGATCGGACTTTCGCCCCATGTATCTGGGCATCCTTGCGGGCGGCACATTCTATGCCGGCAACCCCGGCACCGTCGCCAATGGCTGCTGCACCGTGACCTACGACTACGGGAAGGCGGACGGAACCTATGCCATCCAGATCGTCAATAAGTACGAGGAGGCAGTCAGGCCCGCCGACCCGAAACTGAGCGGCTTCGACTTCGGCGGCTGGCTTAAGAACGGCACACCGTATGATTTTGATACGCCTGTCACCGGCGACCTGACCCTGACCGCCGGGTGGCGCAAGATCGTTCCGGGCAGCGGCACGGGCACGCTCACCATCACCAACTGCATCAACGCCGTCACAGTGACCGGCAGCGAGGCGGCAGATGTCATCATCTATCCCACCGATGGGAGCACGGGCGGCAAGTCCAGCCCCACCACCTTTGATGCCGGTATCGGCGTCTGCGCCGTGACGGCGTTCACGTCCCTGACGGGTCTGGCGCTGCTGCGCCGGAAGCGCCGGGATGAGGAATGACCGCGTAGAGCATAAAAAAGGAACGCACCTGCAGGTGCGTTCCTTTTTTATGCGCGCTTCAGCGGGCCTTTTCCGCCTCCCGGGCCACGCGGATGAGCCACGCCGACGCCTCCGCCGGGTAACGGCCCTGCGCCGTCTCGCCGGTGAGCATCAGGCAGTCCGCGCCGTCCAGCACGGCGTTATAGATGTCCAGCACCTCCGCACGGGTGGGGGCGGGGTGGTCGATCATGCTGTGGAGCAGCTGGGTCACCACCAGGAAGGGCTTCCGGCGGCTGCGGCAAAGGGCGGCAATGTGCTTCTGGGCGGCGGGCAGCTGCTCCAGCGGCAGGCTGCTGCCCAGATCGCCCCGGGCGATGGTCACCACGTCGCACAGATCCATCCAGTCCGGCAGGGCGTCCAGTCCCGCCCGGTTTTCCACCTTGGCGAACAGCTCCGCGTGGGCCAGGCCGCTGTCCGCCATGGCGGCGCGGACGGCGCAAAGGTCGTCGGCGCTGCGGACGAAGGGCTGCATGACGGCGCTGATGCCGAATGACGCCGCCTGCGCCAGGTCGTTCAGGTCGGCCGGGCACAGGGCGGGGCGGTGGAGGTCGACGCCCTCCGGCGTCAGGCTCTTGTGGCTGGTGAGGGTGCCGCCCCGGGTGACGCGGCACACGCCGCCGTCCAGCACGGTCAGCGCCATGACGCCGTCGTCCAGCAGCAGGGTCATGCCGGGGCGCAGCGCCGCCAGCACGTCCGCCTCCACGGGGATGTCAACGCCCAGCGTCACCGTATCGCCCTCCGCCAGCGGCAGGGGAGCGGGCAGTGCGCCGATGCGCACCTCCGGCCCGCGGAGGTCGATCATCAGCTGGGCGGACAGGCCCGTCTGCCGCTCCACGTCGTGGAGGGCGGCGATCCAGTCCTGCCGGGCCGCCAGCGGCGTGTGGGACAGGTTGAGCCGGAAGCCGGTGACGCCCCGGCGCAGCAGGGCGCACAGTGTGGATGCCTGGCAGCAGGCGGGGCCGAGGGTGGCGTAATATCTCATGGGGTGTCCTCCTTGTGGAAATGGTCGTAGACGGCCCGGGCGGCGGGCCCGGGCAGCACCTCCTCCAGCTGGGGCAGGTCTGCCGTACGGACGGCCTTCACCGTGCCGAACCGCTGCAAAAGCAGCTTTTTCCGGGCCTCCCCCACGCCGGGGATGCCGTCCAGCTGGGAGCGATAGGCGTTTTTGGCGTGCTTCTGGTGGTGGTAGGCGACGGCGAAGCGGTGTACCTCCTCCTGCACCCGACCGATGAGGGCGAACAGGGCGGGGGGCGTCTGGATGCCGATCTCCATACCGGCGGCGGTGACCAGGGCGCGGGTGCGGTGGCGGTCGTCCTTCACCATGCCCAGCACGGGCACGGACAGGTGCAGCTTTGCCAGCACCTCCTCGGCTACACGGGCGTGCTGCACGCCGCCGTCGATGAGCAGCAGGTCGGGGAGGGGGGCGAACTTCTCGTCGCCGTCCAGATACCGGCGGAACCGGCGCTCCAGCACCTCCGCCATGGCGCCGTAGTCGTCGGCGCCGTCACAGGTTTTGATCTGGAACCGGCGGTAGTCCCGCTTCAGGGGGCGGCCGTCCACGAACACCACCATGCTGGCCACCTGGTCGGCGCCGCCGGTGTGGGAGATGTCGTAGCTCTCCATGCGGCGGGGCAGGGCGGGCAGCTCCGCCAGCTCCTGCAAAAGCCGGAGCGTCCCGGCGGTGCGCTCGGCGTCGGAGGTGACGCGCTCCACCTCCTCCCGGGCATTGCGGTTGGCGATGTCCAGCAGCTCCCGGCGCTGGCCGCGCTGGGGTATACGGAGGGTGACGGCATGGCCGCAGCGCTCCGTCAGCAGGGCGGACAGAGTGTCCATGTCCTCCACCGGCAGGGGGAGCAATATCTCCCGGGGCAGCACCTCGCGATCCAGATAGTACTGGGTCACCACGGCGTCCAGCAGCGCGGCGTCGTCCTCGGCGGCGGGCAGCACCTCCACCCGGCGGCCCAGCAGGTCGCCGTTTTCGATGTGCAGCACGGCGCAGCCGGCCCGGGCGGGGCCGGTGTACACGCCCCATACGTCGGTGTCGGCGCAGATGCCGGCGATGACCTTCTGGTTTTTGGACAGCACCGACAGCGCCCGCACCTGGTCCCGCAGGGCGGCGGCCCGTTCG
>URVR01000055.1 GCA_900551355.1 uncultured Eubacteriales bacterium
TCTACACTTATGCGATCGTCGGCAGCGTCAGATGTGTATAAGAGACAGGATCGAACCCCTGGAGCGCGGTTACGGAACGACTTTGGGCAATGCGCTGCGGCGCATTATGCTCTCGTCCCTTCCCGGCACGGCGGCCACCAGCATCAAAATCGCCGGTGTGCAGCACGAGTTTTCCACCATCCCCGGTGTGAAGGAAGACGTGACGGAGATCGTTCTGAACGTGAAGAATCTGTTGACCAAGCTGCACTGCGAGGGCGCCAAGACGGTCTTTATCGAGGCCGCAGGCCCCTGCGAGGTGACAGCCGGCGACATCAAGAGCGACGGTGAAGTGGAGGTCCTGAACCCCGAGCTTCATCTGGCGACTCTGGACGTGGGTGCCACGTTGAGCATGGAGATCACGCTGAGCCACGGCCGCGGCTATGTGTCTGCGGACCGCAACAAGGCCCTGCGCCCCAATGTGATCGGTGTGATCCCCATCGACAGCATCTACACCCCCGTCTACAAGGTCAACTACACCGTGGAGAGCACCCGTGTCGGCGCCTCCAGCGACTACGACAAGCTGACGCTGGAGGTCTGGACGGACACCACCATCACGGCCCGTGATGCGGTGTCTCTGGGCGCCAAGATCCTGTGTGACCATTTTGCCCTGTTCACTGACCTGTCCGACACGCTGGGCGACAAGTCCACCGTGGTGGAGAAGGCCACTGACTCCAAGGACAAGATGCTGGAGCTGACCATCGAGGAGCTGGATCTGTCCGTCCGCAGCTTCAACTGCCTCAAGCGCGCCAACATCAACACCGTCGAGGACTTGATCTCCAAGACCGAGGACGAGATGATGAAGGTCCGCAATCTGGGACGCAAGTCCCTGGAGGAAGTTATCAACAAGCTGGCTATGATGGGT
The DNA here is from genome assembly GCA_900551355.1 of uncultured Eubacteriales bacterium. Taxonomy (GTDB): domain Bacteria; phylum Bacillota; class Clostridia; order Oscillospirales; family Oscillospiraceae; genus Vescimonas. The sequence goes on from URVR01000055.1 coordinate 902, forward strand.
CTGTCCCTGGCCAGCGAGGACACCAACTAATTGATCTGCGCTTCCCGCGCATATCCTACAAGGAGGAAACAGAAATGCCCGGAACTCGTAAGCTCGGTAAGACTACCGATCAGCGTATGGCGATGCTCCGTCAGCAGGTCACCGATTTCCTGGACAAGGGCCGCATGGAGACCACCATCACCCGCGCCAAGGAGATCAAGCCCATGGCCGAGAAGATGATCACCCTCGGCAAGAAGGGCGATCTGGCTGCCTACCGTCAGGCGCTGAGCTTCATCACCCGCGAAGACGTGGCCAACAAGCTGTTCAAGGAGCTGGCTCCCAGCTATGCGGAACGCAACGGCGGCTACACTCGCATCATCCGCACCGGTGTTCGCCGCGGCGACGCTGCGGAGACTGCCGTCATCGAGCTGGTGAAATAAGCGAAGTCTCAACTGCATAAAAACGCCCTTTCCCACGGCCTTGCGCCGTGGGAAAGGGCGTTTTTTCTGCCCCGACAACCTGAGGTTGCGCCGCCGCCCGCAAAAATTCTCCGCCGCAACCTGAAGTTGATGGACAAAACGGCCCCGCATACAGTATAATAGCCGCAACAGAAAACACAGAAAAGGGAGGGATCGCCATGGCGGTCATCCGCTGCAAGGCCTGCGGCCGCGTATACGATTACAACAAGCAGGGCATGTGCCCCAAGTGCGGCGCCTATAACCGTCCGCCCTGCCGGGAGCGGGTGGACCCCGACGGTAGTGTCCACTTTGTAGAGCCCCGTGACGCCGCCGTGCCGTTCCATCGCGGCAAAAAGGTCTGCTACGAGGAAAAGACCTGCTACGAGGGGCAGACCCGCCGCGGCGCCCGCGAGGCTGCCGGGGAGCCGGACAGCATTCGCGCCAGGGACTGGGAAAACCTGAAGGACAACGCCCAGGGCCTGAAAAATAAATTCCAGAATCTGGAAAAGAAGAGGCGTGACGGCCTGATCGGTCTTGCCGTTGCCCTGTTGGTTCTGCTGCCCCCCATCCTCAACTCCTGCCACACCAGCAGAAGATACGAGCCTGCGCCGGAGCCGGCCTATCCCACGGAGGAGGCGGCCGTGCAGTACGCGGGCGATACCACCGTCTACCAGATGGACTGGTACTTTGAGCTGATGGATGAGGTGGCCCGGGTCACGGAGGTGCAGACGGACGCGCAGCGGGTCATCGTCACCGTGGAGGGTCTGACGTCCGACACCGCACCGCTGCCCTTCCTCACCGCCTATGACGCCGGCGGCAATCTGCTGGATCTGACCGCACCCATTCAGTTCACCCTTCTGGACTACGGGACGGAGTACATCTTCGACCGCTCCATGTACAACGCGGAGGATGCGGCGGAGTGGCTGCTGGAGTTCGACGTGCAGGAGAAGCAGGACGGCACGATGGTATACACCGGCGATGTTGTGGCCGTGGATCTGACGGACGCACTGTCCTGAGAAAGGAGAACGCTATGGAAAAGCTGCTCTGCCCCTATTGCGGCGGCGAGATGCGCCGCGGCTGGCTCCGCAGCCGCCGCAGCGACATCTGGTGGGAGCCGGATCCCGCCGCGTCGTCCGACGAGGAGATGCGCTGCATTGCAGCCGCCGCCGGTTTTTCCGGCGCGGAGGCGGAGGCGTGGGACTGTCCCGCCTGCAAAAAGCTGGTGCTGGACCGCAGCCGCCGCAACCTGCCGCTGGGATGACATACAAACGGCGCGCAGCGCCCCATGAGAAAAGCCACCGCGAAGCGGTGGCTTTTCTCATGGGGCTTGCATCCAACGGGCAAACGTGTTAAGATAACGCAAAAATCCCGCCGAAAAGAGGTGCGCCATGCAAACACCCGATCTTCATCTGGAGCTGCGCCCCACCGCGCGCATGGCGCCGTGGACGCTGCAGGCACTGCACCTGCTGGAGCTGGGCACGGCGGATCTGTCGGACTTTGTGGAAGCTGCCCTGCTGGAAAATCCGCTGCTGGAGCGGGAGGAGCACCCCTTTGAAAGCACCTACGCCGCCACCGGCGTCCATTACGAGGACGGCCCGCTGCCGGAGCCGGCGGGGGAGGAGGGCGACCGGCTGGACACGCTGCCCGCCATTCTGCTGGAGCAGCTGGAGGCCCGCGCCCTGCCGAAGCCGCTGGCGGCGCTCTGCGCCTATATGGTGGAGCTGCTGGACGACGACGGCTACCTGCAGGAGGAGGATCTGCGCCACCTGACGGAGGTGGGCGTGCCTGACGGACTGCTCCGCCAGGCGCTGGAGACGCTCCATGACCTGGAGCCTGCCGGCGTGGGCGCCACCTCCCTGGGGCAGTGCCTGCTGCTGCAGCTGCGCCGCCGGGGACAGGACACCCCGCTGCTGGAGCAGCTCCTCGCCGGGCATCTGGAGGATCTGGGCCGTCAGGCCTACGGGCGCATCGCCCGGCAGCTGGGCATTTCGGAGGAGGTGCTGCTGGCGCAGTGTGCCATCCTGCGGGAGCTGGAGCCGCGCCCCGGCGCCGCCTATACCGACCGCGGCGGAAGGGCGGCGCCCTGCATCCTGCCGGATTTTCTGGTGGAGGAGGAGAACGGCGTCCTGACCATCCGTGTCCATCCGGGGCACAGTCCCCAGCTGCACCTGAGCGGTCCATATGAGCAGATGCTGCGGGACACGCAGGACGAGGAGGTGCGCGCTTACCTGACGGAGCGGCACAGGCGCGCCCAGTGGCTCATCGACTGCATCAGCCGGCGCATGGACACGCTGGAGCGCTGCGGGCAGGAGCTTCTCCGGGTGCAGTACGGCTTTTTTGACGGCAGCGAGAGCGAGCCGCTGCCCGCCACCATGGCGGCGCTGGCCGCCGCTGTGGGCGTGGCGCCCTCCACCGTCACCCGCGCCCTGAAGGGGAAATACCTCCAGTGCCGCCGCGGCGTCTTTCCGGTATCCTGCTTCTTTGCGCGCCCGGTGGGCGGCGGCGACCTGGGCCGCCGCCAGATCCAGAGCGCCATCCGCCGTCTGGTGGAGGGGGAGGACAAGGCCCGCCCCTACCGGGATCAGCAGCTGACAGACCTGCTGCTGGCGCAGGGCATCTCCGTGACCCGCCGCACAGTCACCAAGTACCGGCAGCAAATGGGCCTGCCGACAGCCTCGGACCGCCGCATCGCAGCGGCTGTACCGCGAAAAAATAGATAAGCAGGGGGATGCCTCATCCGGCGGCAGACCCCCTGCTTTGCTGTTTGTGCGGCGAAACAGGGAAGTTCTGTAAAAATATTTGACCATTTTCCGCTGAAAATCCCGAATTTGTAAAAATGTTTTACCGACAGCGGGAGGGCCGGTAAAAATTTTTGACGCGTACCGTCCATGCCTGACAAAAAAATCACGAAAATACGGGAAAAACCGCCCCCTCAGATTTTTGGAATCAAAATTGCTTAAGAGTAGGGCAGAATCTTTTTTAGAGGAGGAGACACATATGGATTTTTGGACAGTCATCTTAGCGATCCTGCCCCCACTGCTGGCGATCGTACTCGCCATTGTCACCAAACAGGTGATCTTATCCCTGTTTGCGGCCATCTTTGTGGGTGCGACCATGCTGAACGGCGGTAATGTGTGGACCGGCCTGTTCGACACGTTCTTCACCTACATCCTGCCCGGCTTCGAGGATGTGGACCACCAGCGCATGATCTGCTTCTGCGCGTTCTGCGGCGGTTTGTCCTACATGCTGGAGAAGGGCGGCGGTGCCAAGGCCTTCTCGGAGGCTCTGACGAAGAACGTCATCAAGACCCGCCGCGGCGGCCAGCTGGCCACATGGGTGGGCGGCATCGCCATCTGGTTCAGCGATTCCACCAACCCTGTGCTGATCGGCCCCATCTTCCGCACCATCACCGACAAGCTCCGCATCTCCCGTGAGAAGCTGGCCTACATCGTGGACTCCACCACGGCGGCCGTTCCCACCCTGTGCCACCTGTCCGCCTGGGGCGCCTACATTCTGGGCCTCATCGCCACCTACTACGCGGAGGTAGGCTACAACGGCAACCCCACCCACGACTTCCTGTCCGGCGTTCCCTATCAGTATTACACCATCGGCTCCATCGTCATGGTCTTCATCATCGCCGTCACCGGCTGGGACTACGGCCCCATGAAGAAGGCGGAGGACCGCGCCCTGCTGACCGGCAAGCTCTTTGAGGAGGGCTCCGAGATCAAGGAGCGCGAGGAGACCAAGCTGCCCGAGGGTGCGCACCCCACCATCTGGAACATGGTCGTTCCCCTGGTGATCCTGCTGGTCCTCATTTTCGTGGGCCTGTTCTACACCGGCGACGTCAAGACCAACGGCATCCTGGGCGCTCTGGCCAACGGCAGCAGCCTGCGGGCACTGGTCATCGCCTTCTTCCTGACCGCCTGCATCTCCGGCGCCATGTCCATCAAGTCCAAGGTCATGACCTTTAAGCAGGCTGTCACCACCTTCGTCAACGGCTGCTGCTCCATGATGGAAGTGCTGATCATCATGATGCTGGCGTGGGGCATCGGCAGCCTGTGCAAGGCCTGCGGCACCAGCGCGTTCATCGTCACCGTGTCCGAGAGCCTGCTGACGCCCACCTCTATGTGCGTCATCATCTTCGTCGCGGCCTGCCTGACTTCCTTCTGCACCGGCAGCTCCTGGAGCGTCTTTGCCGTGTTCACCCCCATCGCCATCTCCATGGCGCTGGCCATCGGCGCCCCTGTGGGCATGGCCATCGGCGTGGTGCTGTCCGGCGGTATCTTCGGCGACCACTGCTCCCCCATCTCCGACACCACTGTGCTGTCCTCGTTCGGCTCCAGCTGCAACCACATCGACCATGTAAAGACCCAGCTGCCCTACGCACTCACCGTCGCCGGCGCCTCGCTGGTGGGCTATCTCATCACCGGCCTGCTTGGCGGTAAGGGCGGCATCGGCCTGGCTGTGACACTGGTGCTGATCATCGCAACGGCGTTCGTACTCAACAAGAAATACGGCAGAGGTGCTGCCGCAGCGACAAAATAACTTGGAGGATATATTACAATGATGAAGATCGTAGATGCAAAACTGCAGATCGTGGAGGTCCCCCTGCCGGAGCCTTTCCACTCCACCTGGAACCCTGCCAACCCGGAAACGAAGCTGTTCGTGACCATCGTAGAGGTCATCACGGATGACGGCGTCCACGGCTACGGCGCGGCCTGCGACTCCACGCAGCTGATCGCCGGTATCTGGGACACCCACATCAAGCCCCTGCTCATCGGCAAGGACGTCTCCGAGGTGGAGACCATCAACACCGGTCTGGTCAACGCGTCCCTCTACGCCTACCGCCCCTGGTGCGTGGAGGTGGCCGTGTACGATGCCCTGGGCAAGTACGCCAACCTGCCGCTGTACAAGATGTTCGGCGGCTCCAAGAGCCGCGTACTGGCCTACGCCAGCACCGGCGAGCTGAAATCCGTGGAGCAGCGCATCGAGGATGCCGACCGCTTCATGGAGGAAGGCTTCAAGATGATGAAGATCCGCGCCCACCATGACGATCCCTTCGAGGATGTCCGCATCATCGGCGAGATCAAGAAGCACGTCGGCGACAAGATGAAGATCGCCGTGGATGCCAACCAGGGCTGGTTCTTCACCGGCAAGCGCACCGTGGCCAAGTGGGATCTGAAGAAGGCCGTCAACGTCTGCAAGGCCTTTGAGGAGATCGGCATCGAATGGCTGGAGGAGCCGCTGTACGGCTACGATTTCGAGGGCCTGGCCGAGCTGCGCCGCAGCACCACCCTGAACATCGCCGGCGGCGAGCTGAATGCCCAGCTCCACGAGTACCGCGACCTCATCAAGCACCAGTGCTTCGACATCTATCAGATGGACGTGGTGCTGTCCGGCGGCTTCGTGCAGAACCGCAAGGTGGCGGCGCTGGCCGAGGCGGAGAACAAGATCTACACGCCGCACACATGGACCCACGGTCTGGGTCTGGCCGCGGCGCTGCACATGGCCGGCGCAGTGAACAACTGCCCGTTCATCGAGTACTGCTACGATCCCCCTCACTGGGACTACAAGATCCGCGACCTGATGCTCACCGAGCCGCTGGTGGTGGACAAGGACGGCTACATCAACGTTCCGCAGAAGCCGGGCCTGGGTGTGGAGATCAACCACGAGCTGATGGACAGATACACCATCCTCCGCAAATAAAACACATGACGCAGAGCAGCGCGGGCGGAGCCTGCGCTGCTCTGCCCTGAAAAAGAGGTGCCTATGCAGGAAGATCGCCGTATCCGCCGTGAGATCATGGCCATTATGCTGCCCATCATGCTGGAGAACCTGCTCCAGGTGATGGTGAATTTCGCAGCGGCAGCCATGGTGGGGCGTCTGGCCATTGCCGATATCTCGGCGCAGGGCATGGCAAACAAGATCTGCGACACGGTCTATTATCTGTTCCGCGGTCTGGGGGTGGGACTCTCCGTCCATATCGCCCGGCACCATGCCGCCGGCCACCCGCTGAAATGCCGGTCCCTGCTGCTGCACGGACTTGCGTCCGTGGTCTGTCTGGGCATCCTGCTGACGGGCCTGATCGGCACGTTCCCCGCGTTTTTCATCCGCATCTTCTCCAAGGAGACGGACGAGGCCTTCGCGCTGGCCTGCGGCTACCTGCCGCAGCTGGCATGGATGCTGCCCCTCTGGGGCATCACCACGCTGGGCGCCGCGTATTTCCAGGGCCTGTCCGACACCCGCACGCCCCTGAAGATCGCGGTGTTCACCAATCTGGTGAACCTGCTGGCCGGCTATCTGCTGATCTTCGGAAAGGCCGGCTTTCCCGCCATGGGACTGGCGGGCACCGCTGTCAGCATCCTGCTCTCCCGCGGCGTTGGCAGCGTGATCTACATCGTCCTGTTTATCCGCCAGTTCCGCCGCAGCGGCGTTCTTCGCGCCAGACTCACCGGCTGGCGCAGCGACCTGCGGGATGTCTACTCCACGGGTCTGCCGGCGGCGGGAGAGACCATCAACTGGCAGATATCCTCCATCCTGCTGTCCATTCTGGTGCTGACCTTCGGTGACACAGCCTTCTCCGCCTACCAGCTGGGGCTCCAGGCGGAGTTCATCACCGACGTGCCGGCGGTAGGCTTCAGCATCGCCTCGGCCACGCTGCTGTCCGCTGCCCGCTCCCACACGGACAGCACGGCCTTTTCCCGCTATTACCGCCAGATCATCCGGGTCTGCGCCGCTATCAGTCTTGTGTCCTCCCTGACCCTGTTTTTCGGGGCGCGCCTGTTCATGTCGCTGCTCACCGACAAGCCGGTGCTCATTGACATCGGCGTGAAATATGTGGCCATCATGGGCCTGATCCAGATCCCGCAGGGCCTGACCAAGGTGACCTCCGGCGCGCTGCGGGCCGTGGACCGGAAGCTGACGCCCATGTTCATCCAGCTTGCCGGCGTCTGGCTCATCCGCCTGCCCTGTGCGTACCTCTGCGTGCGGGTGCTGATGCTGCCGCTCTGGACGATTTGGGTTTGTATTGCGGCGGATCAAGTGGTAAAATATCTGATAAGCACCGTCTGTGTGCGGAAGATCCTTCGTACCACTTGAGCAAGGCAGAGAGGAGCGTTGTATGGACAGCAGATATATCGAACGGAACCTGAAGCTGGTGGATTACATCGACGGCATGATGATCGTGGACAAGGACTGCATCATCCGCCAGTACTACAGCGCCCATCCCGACATCGGCAACCTGACGCAGGAGGATGTCATCGGGCGCAGCCTGTTTGACGTGTATCCCACCCTGCGCCGGGAGGACAGCCATATCTATCACTGCATCCGGACCGGCGAGCCGTCCATCAACTATGAGCAGAGCTACCGCTCCTTCAAAGGGGACGTGGTGAACTCCAGCTGCACCACCCTGCCCATCCGGGAAAAGGGCGAGATCGTGGGCGCCATCGACATGGTGATCTACAAGGACATCCGCGCCAAGGAGAAGCGGCTGTCGCTGGACGTCAACGTCATCGACCTGCTGACCCGGAACCAGAACCGCTCCTATGACCTGGCGGACATCGTCACCGCCGACCCCCGGATGCTGGCCATCAAGGAGAAGATCCGCAACACGGCCAACGCCTCGTCCCCAGTGCTGGTCTATGGCCAGACGGGCACCGGCAAGGAGCTGGTGGTCAACGCCATCCACCGCTGCGGCCCCCGCAAGGGCAAGCCGTTCATCGCCCAGAACTGCGCCGCCATTCCCAGCACCCTGCTGGAGAGTATCCTCTTCGGCACCACCAGCGGCAGCTTTACGGGCGCACGGGACACGCAGGGTCTGTTCGAGCTGGCCAACGGCGGCACCCTGTTTCTGGACGAGATCAACTCCATGGAGCTGGAGGCGCAGGCCAAGCTGCTCCGCGTCCTGGAGGAGGGGACCGTCCGCCGCATCGGCGACAAGGTCTCCCGCAAGATCGACGTGCGAGTGGTGGCCGCCGTCAACGAGGACCCGGAGGAGTGCGTCCGCAGCGGGAAGATCCGCGCCGACGTGTTTTACCGTCTGTGCGTGATCCGCTACGACATCCCGCCCCTGCGCCAGCGCATGGGGGATGTCCCGCTTCTGATGGACTACTTCCGCAAATACTACAACCGCAAGCTGGGCGTCAACATCATCGGCTACAGCGATGAGGTGGTGGACATCTTTATGAAGTACCGCTGGCCCGGCAACGTGCGGGAGCTGAAAAACGTCATTGAATCGGCGTATCAGGTGAATCTGGGGCCGATCCTCACGGCGGATAACCTGCCGGAGCGGATCGTGGCCGGCAGCGGCGTCCTTGTGGGCGGCGAGCTGCACCAGACCGGTCTGTCCCTCACCGAGATGGTGAACAATTTTGAAAAGAGCATTATCACCGGCGCCTATGCCCGCAGCCACGGCAGCCTGACGGCCGCCGCCGCGGAGCTGAAGATCTCCAAGCAGACGCTGCTGTACAAGCTGCGGAAGTACGGACTGGTGCCGGACGTGAAATAAATACCCCCGACATCCCTCTTACCCCCCTCACAACAGCAGGACAGGCACTGCGCCGTTGCGGCGCGGTGCCTGTCCTGCTGTCATGTGCATTGCTGTCTGCACATATACTGCTACCGGTGATGGAATGAAACGACTGCTTTGCGCCGCGCTGGCGGCGCTGCTCCTGCTGCCGGGCTGCGGCGCCGCCCCGGCCTATGACCCTGTCTCTTATACACATCTCCGAGCCCACGAGACGTAGAGGAATCT
>URVR01000056.1 GCA_900551355.1 uncultured Eubacteriales bacterium
TTCTTGGCGAACTCCCAGTCGCGCTGGTCGTGGCCGGGCACGCCCATGACGATACCGGTGCCGTAGCCCATGAGGACGTAGTCGGACACGAACATGGGCAGGGCCTGATGGGTCACGGGGTTCATGACCTCGATGCCCTCCAGCCGCACGCCGGTCTTTTCCTTGTTCAGCTCGCCGCGCTCAAAGTCGGACTTGTGGGCCGCCTCGTCCTGATACGCCGCCACGGCATCCCAGTTCTTGATAAGAGGCTGCCACTTCTTCAGCAGGGGATGCTCCGGGGAGATGACCATATAAGTGGTACCGAACAGGGTATCGGCACGGGTGGTGTACACCGTGACCTCGCCGCCCACATTGGTCTTGAACGTCACCTCGGCGCCGGTGGAGCGGCCGATCCAGTTGCGCTGCTGGATCTTCACGCGCTCGATGTAGTCCACATCGTCCAGATCGTCGATGAGCCGCTGGGCATAGGCGGTGATCTTCAGCATCCACTGGCTCTTCTCCTTGCGGATGACCTCGCTGCCGCAGCGCTCGCACACGCCGTTGACCACTTCCTCGTTGGCCAGCACGCACTTGCAGCTGGTGCACCAGTTCACAGGCATGGTGGTCTTATAGGCCAGACCGTGCTTGAACATCTGCAGGAAGATCCACTGGGTCCACTTGTAGTAGTTGGGGTCGGTGGTGTCCACGCAGCGGTCCCAGTCGAAGCCGTAGCCCAGCATCTTCAGCTGGTTGGTGAAATTTTCGATGTTGTTCTTCGTCACCACAGCCGGATGGATATGGTTCTTGATGGCGTAGTTCTCCGTGGGCAGACCGAAGGCGTCAAAGCCGATGGGGAACAGGACGTTGTAGCCCTCCATCCGCTTTTTGCGGGTGACGATGTCCATGGCGGTAAAGGGTCGGGGATGGCCCACATGCAGACCCTGACCGGAGGGATAGGGGAACTCAATGAGTCCATAGAACTTGGGGCGCTTGTCGCCGGTGACGGCGGCGTAGGGCTTGGTCTTTTCCCAGTTGGCCTGCCATTTCTTTTCAATGGCCGCAAAATCGTAATTCATGCTGCTTCTCCTTACAATATCTGAAATTTTCCTGTTCACAAAAAAACATCCCCGACCGTTGAAAACGGTCAGGGACGTATCCGAACGTGTTACCACCCTGATACCGCCGCCGGTCACCCGGACGGCGCTCAGTCCCCCTCTTGCAAGGGGCCGCGCCTGTAACGGTGCGCCTCCGTCCCGCCCTGTTCAGGCGGGATGCTCCGGGGCCAGTACAACGAAGCGCCCCCACCGGCTCACACCAGCCGCCGGCTCTCTTTCGGCGGGCCTGCCTCGTCTTTTTCCCATCCTCGCGTGTTGCGATATCAAGGCCTATTTTATCGCTTTTTTGCCGATTGTCAAGCCCTCTTTTTCGTCATAATGACAATTTTTGTGCAGGAGCTGCTCCTCGCGCTCACAGGAGGTCACATACAGCTCCTCGCATTTCCGCTGCGCCTCGATAAGCTGCGTCACTGCCTGCTCCATGGCGTCCATCGCCGCCAGATACATCGCCTTGTAATCCGCCATTTTTCCACCCCCTCTGCCTCTACTATACCATATTGTGTATATATCCACAATATTGATTTTTGTATTTTCCAATATAATGAAGCTATCAGCTGCACATTGGGGGTGAATGCCATTTTTGATTACAGTCCGCTGTGGGAGGCCATGCGCAAAAATGGCGTATCCCAATACTATCTGCTGCAAAACGGCATTGATAATAAGACGCTGGATTCCCTGAAAAAGAACAAGAATATCACCATGGTCACGTTGGAAAAGCTCTGCCGGCTCGTGGGCTGTTCGCCCAACGACGTGGTGCGGATCACGCCTTGACGGCAAGAAAATCGTCCGTTTTACGAACGCTCAGGCAGACGGAGGTGTTGACATGCGGAACCGCATCAAGGATCTGCGGGACGACCACGATATGACACAGCAGCAGGTGGCGGATGCCATCGGCATCACGCAGCGCAAGTACAGCTATGTGGAGACCGGGGCGCAGATGCTGACAGACGAGCTGCTGTGTGCGCTGGCCGATCTTTACGGTGTCAGCGTAGACTATCTGCTGTGCCGCACCGACACGGTGCAGCCGTATCCAAGAAAAAAATAAAGCTGCAAAAAGCTTCAGGCCGCTGAAAGCGGCCTGAAGCTTTATATTTTTCCCTTACTCGTGGTCGTCGGTGATGCCTGTCAGATCCAGGGGCTTGCCGTCCCGCCACAGGCGCTCCAGCCCGTAGAACTCCCGGGCCTCATGGTTGAACACATGGACGGCGATGCAGCTATAGTCCAGCAGCACCCAAGTGCCGCCGCGGTAGCCCTCCCGGTGCAGCGGCTCCTCGCCGGCCTCCTCGTGGAGCACCTTCTCCACGTTGTCCACCAGCGCGTTGATCTGGGTGTTGGACGAGCCGGTGGCCAGCACGAAGTAATCCGCCAGTGTGGTCAGATCGGCGATCTCCAGCGCCTGGATCTCCTTGCCCTTCTTGTCCGACAGCGCGCGGGCCGCCAGCAGTGCCAATTCCTTCGGTGTCTTCATCGTATCCCTCTTTTCAATAAGTAGTCCCGCGCGTCGCGGGTCAGATGGTGGACAGGATTCCCCATCTCCTCCATCTCCTGTATGGTCATGCTCAGCCCCAGCAGCAGACCGTGGTCCAGATCCTCGTATACGGCCTTCCGCAGCTCCTCCACGCCGGGGAAATCCCGGCTGGGCTCAATGTAATCCGCCAGATAGATGATCTTCTCCAGCCGGGTCATGTCCGGCTTGCCGGTGGTGTGGTACCAGATGGCGTCGTATACCGCGTCCCCCACGCCGAACACGCTGCGGGCAATGGCGGCGCCGGTCTTGCTGTGCAGCAGCTTCAGCGCCTTCTGCTCCAGTTCGTCCAGTCCGATGCCGTACTGCGCGCACAGCGCCAACTGCTCCGGCATGTCCAGCTTCTTTGTGCAGTCGTGGAGCAGCGCCGCGATGCGGGCCTGGGTCTCATCGCCGCCGTAGCGGCGGACAAGACGCACCGCCTCCTGCTCCGTGCCCAGTACATGAGGCATTCGCTTGGGCTTCAGATAGCTCAGGGCGATGGGCCGCAGCTCATCCGGCGTCAGTCCTGTCAGGGGCATGTGGGTACCGTACAGCTTTTCCCGCAGCACATAGCCGTATACGGCGGCGGGCAGCAGATCCGCGCCGCCGCCCTGGGCCAGCGCCTGCCGCACCTCCGTGGAGGACAGCTCCACCACCTGCGGATTGGGGATAACGGTGACGTCCGCGCCGTACTCCCGCTCCAGAAACGCCTTCTGCCGGGCAAAGGCGGCCTCCTCGCCGCCCTGCATGCGGCTGAACGCGCCAATGCGGGCCATGGACATCACCTGCCGCGGCTCCCGCCAGTCCTGCAGGGTCAGGAACATGTCCGACCCCATCAGCAGGAAAATTTCATCCTCCGGGTATTGCTCCTTCATCATGCACAGCGTCTCCCAGGAATAGCTGGGACCGCCGCGCCGCAGCTCCACGTCCAGCACCTCGGCCCTTTTGCCCAGCTCCGCCGCGGCCAGCACCGCCATATCCAGCCGCTGCTGCGGCGATGCCGCCCCCGCCGGCAGTGCCTTGTGGGGCGGGATGAACGTAGGGATCAGCAGCAGCTTGTCCAGCGCCAGCCGTTCCATGGCGGCCTTCGCCGCCGCGATATGCCCGTTGTGGGGCGGGTCGAACGTCCCGCCGTAAATGCCGATCTTCAATGCCTCTCACCCGCTTTCACAGGTATTTTCTCCCAAAATATACGTCAGTTGGCGGGGCGCTTCGCCTTCACCAGCTCGATCCTCCGCTTGCTCTTGTCGTGCTGCATCCGGTAGAGCACGAACTTGCTGCCGATGACCTGCACCACCTCGCAGCGGGCGGCAACAGACAGCTGCTCCGCCGCCTCCCGTGCGGTGAGCATGGAGTTCTCCAGCACGCGGCCCTTGATGAGCTCCCGCGCCTCCAGCGCATCGTTGACCTGCTTGATCAGATTGTCGCCGATACCGTCCTTTCCCACCTGCACGATGGTGTCGATGTCGTTGGCAAGGCCCCGCAGCTGGGCCCTCTGTTTGCTTGTCAGTTCCATAGCTTATTTCTCCAAACCTCCGTTATTGGTCAGATATTCCCTCAGCTCCGCCGCAAATGTCCGCAGGGCGTTGCCCCGGTGGGAGATGGCGTTCTTCTCCTCCGGCGTCAGCTGGGCGAAGGTCTTGCGCAGGGACGGCACCAGAAACACCGGATCGTAGCCGAAGCCGCCGTCGCCCATGGGGGCAAAGGCGATGGCACCGTGGCAGTCGCCCTCCGCCGTCAGCTCGTCCCCGTTGGGAAAGGCGCAGACGATGGCGGTGTGGAAATAGGCGCTGCGATCCGTGGCGCCCCGCAGATTTTGCAGCAGCAGCCGGTACCGTGCCGCGTCATCGTCCAGTCCGCCGTAGCGGGCGGAGTAGACGCCGGGCGCGCCGTTGAGCCAGTTGACGCACAGGCCGGAGTCGTCGGCAATGGCGGGCAGGCCGCTGGCGGCCATAATAGCCTTGGCCTTCAGCGCCGCGTTCTCGGCAAACGTCTCCCCCGTCTCCTCCACGTCCACGTCGATGCCCAGCTCGGCGGGCATCACCACCTCGATGCCCAGCTCGGCCAGCACAGCCTGCATCTCGGCCAGCTTCCCCTTGTTATGGGAGGCAAGTACAAATTTCATCACAGTATCTCCCCCAGCAGTTCTTTCTGTTTCCGGATCAGCTCCCGGTTGCCCTTGGCGCACAGCTCCACCAGCGCCTGCTGCTCCTTCAGGGTGAAGGCGCGGCCCTCGCCGGTGCCCTGGATCTCGATGATCTCGCCCAGCTCGTTCATGATGCAGTTCAGATCCACCTGCGCACGGCTGTCCTCCGAATATTGCAGATCCAGCATGGGCGTTTCCGCCACGATGCCGGCGGAGACGCCCGCCACATAGTGCCGGATGGGCATGCGCCCGATGTCGCCGTCCTCCACCAGGCGGCGGCAGGCCAGCGCCAGCGCCGCAAAGCCGCCGGTGACGGAGGCGGTACGGGTACCGCCGTCGCCCTGTAATACATCGCAGTCGATGGTGATGGTGCGCTCGCCCAGCAGGGACATATCCACCGCCGCCCGCAGGCTGCGGCCGATGAGCCGCTGGATCTCCGCGCTGCGTCCGGACAGCTTCAGCTTGTCCACGTCCCGGCGGCTGCGCTCCCGGTTGGCGCGGGGCAGCATGGAATACTCCGCCGTGACCCAGCCGTGGCCGGGCCGCACATGGGGCGGCACGCGATCCTCCACCGAGGCGTTGCACAGCACCACCGTGTCGCCGCAGCGGATGAGCACGCTGCCCTCCGCAAATTTCGTAAAGTCCGCCGTCATCTCCACGGGCCGCAGTTCGTTGGTCTTCCGGCCGTCTGCTCGTTCCATATCGCGCCTCCTCAGAACAGTTCTTTCGTAAATTCCCCGGCGTCGAAGGGCCGCAGGTCGTCGATGCCCTCGCCCACGCCCACGAACTTCACCGGCACCTGCAGCTCCTGTGCGATGGCGACGACGATGCCGCCCTTGGCGGTGCCGTCCAGCTTCGTCAGGATGATGCCGGTGAGCCCCGCCGTCTCTTTGAACTGGCGGGCCTGAATGAGGCCGTTCTGTCCGGTGGTGGCGTCCAGCACCAGCAGCGTCTCCTTGGCGGCGTCCGGCGTCTCCCGGTCGATGATCTTGCGGAGCTTTGCCAGCTCGTTCATCAGGTTCTGCTTGTTGTGGAGCCGTCCCGCCGTGTCGCACAGCACCACGTCCGCATGGCGGGCCTTAGCGGCCTGCAGCGCGTCGAACAGCACAGCGCCGGGATCGGCGCCCTCATGCTGGCGGACGATGTCCACCCCGGCGCGGTTCGCCCAGATCTCCAGCTGGTCGGCGGCGGCGGCACGGAACGTATCGCCGGCGCACAGCAGCACCTTCTTGCCCTCGCTCTTGAGCCGGGCGGCCAGCTTGCCGATGGAGGTGGTCTTGCCCACGCCGTTGACGCCGATGATCAGCACCACGCTGGGCTGGGTATCCGCGTGCAGCGCCGTGTCGCCCACATCCAGCTTCTCCGCCAGAATATCCCGGAGGGCGTCCTTCACCTCGTCGGCGCGGGTCAGCAGCTTCTGGCTCACCCGCTTGCGAAGCTGCACCACCGTATCGGCGGCGGTGGCCGCGCCGATATCCGCAAGGATCAGAGCCTCCTCCAACTCCTCATAGAATTCGTCGTCCAGCTTGTCGAAGGTCATGGACGCCAGCCATGCCTCCTTGAATTTCTTGAAAAAGCCCATGCGGTCCTCCTTACTTGATCTTCAGTTCCTTGGCCATATCGTTGAGATTGATGGTGAGGATGCGGCTGACGCCCTTCTCCTGCATGGTCACGCCGTACAGCACGTCCGCCTCCTCCATGGTACCACGCCGGTGGGTGATGACGATAAACTGGGTCTTCCCGGCGATGCGCCGCATATACCGGGCGTAGCGTACCACGTTGGCCTCGTCCAACGCCGCCTCGATCTCGTCCATGACGCAGAACGGTGTGGGATGTACCTTCAAAATGGCAAAATACAGGGCGATGGCCACAAACGCCTTCTCGCCGCCGGACAGCAGCGTGATGGTCTTGAGCTGCTTGCCGGGCGGCTGCACCCGGATCTCGATGCCGCAGTTGAGGATATCGCTCTCATCCTCCAGCTCCAGCTGGGCCTTACCGCCGCCGAACAGCTCCAGAAACGTCTCCTGAAAGCTCTCATTCAGCAGCTTGAACTGCCGGCCGAAGATATCCGTCATCTGGACGGTGAGCTGGTCGATGACGCCGGTCAGCTCCTCCTTGGCCTTCTCCACGTCCGTCCGCTGGTCGGACAGATAGGTATACCGCTCGTTGACGCGCTGGAACTCCTCGATAGCGCCCAGATTGGGTGTACCCAGCGCCTTGATCTCCCGGTTCAGCTCGGCAATGCGCCGGGTGGCCTTGCTGACGCTCTCCAGCTCGATGCGCTGCTCCTGGGCGGCGCTGTGGCTCAGCTCGTACCGCTCCCACAGCTTGTCCAGAAGCTGGCTCTCCTCCATGGCGCTGCCCTCCAGCTTCTGCCGCAGACGGCTCTCCGCCTGCGTCGCGTTCAGCAGCGCCTCGTTGAGCTGACGACCCTCCCGGCTCTGCTGCTCGCGCTGTGCCTCCAACGCCAGCTTTTCCTGCGCCAGCTTTTCCAGTTTCTCGCGCAGTGTCTCCGCCTGTTGGGTCAGCTCATCGATACGGGTCTGGTGGGCGGCGATATCCGCCGCCGCCTGCTGGTTGTCCGCCCGGAACCGTGCGGCCAGCTGGTCGCGGCCCGCCCGGTCGGCGGCCATATCCGCCTGCACCCGGCGCAGATCCTCCGCGCCCCGCAGGGCGGCGTCCTTTTCCGCCAGCAGCGCCGCCTGCTCCGCCTTCTTCCGGCTGACTGTCTCGGCCAGCCGGTCGGTGGCGTCGTTGAGGTCTGTCTGTCCCGCCAGCTTCTCCTGTGCCTCCCGGCGCAGGGCGGCGGCGTCCGACTCCGCCTTGTCGATGGCGGCCTGCACCTCCCGGATGCGGGCCTGATCCTCGCCGGCGCGGCGCTCAAAGCCGGACAACTCCTGCTCCATGGTCTCGCAGCTCAGGCACAGGCTGTCCAGCAGGATATCGTAGTGATCCTGCTTGGTCTGGAACGTCAGCACCTCGGCCTCCGCCTTGTGCTGCTGCTCCTTGGCCACCTGCACCTCATACTCCGCCTTTTGCAGCTCACGCTGGCTGTCCTCCGCCTGCTGTGCGGCAGCGCGGAGCTTTTCGTGCATGGCGCCCTGCTTTTCCGTCAGGCGGCTGAGCTCGTTGGCGCGGGACAGCACACCGGCACTGCGGCTGACAGAGCCGCCGGTCATGGAGCCGCCCCGGTTGATGACCTGACCGTCCAGCGTCACGATGCGGAAGGCGTTGCGGTACTTCCGCGCCATGGCGATGCCGCTGTCCATATCCTCCACCACCACGGTGCGGCCCAGCAGATCCCGGAAAACATTGTCGTACTGCGCCTCGTGCTGCACCAGACGGCTGGCGACACCCACAAAGCCGTACTCCCCGGACACATCCTCCCGCAGCTCCGCGCCGCGGATGGCGGTCAGCGGCAGGAAGGTGGCGCGGCCGCCGTCCCGCTGCTTCAAAAAGCCGATGGCGGACTTGGCATCCTCCTCCCTGTCCACCACGATGTTCTGCAAAGCGCCGCCCAGCGCGATCTCCAGCGCCAGCGCGTACTCCTGCCTGGTGGTCATCAGGCCGGCCACCGGGCCGTGGATGCCCCGCAGCGTATTTTTTTCCGCCGCCTGCATCACGGTCTTTACCGCCTTGGAGAAACCCTCGTACTCCTTCTCCATCTCCGTCAGCAGACGGATACGGTCGTCCAGTGCGGCGGCGTCCATGGTCAGCTTCAGCTTGGCTGCGGCGGCGTCCTCCGCCTTTTTGCGGCGGCTGTCCATCTTCAGGCTGTGGCCCTGAATGATATTCTGCACCGCCTGCGCCTCCTCCTGCGCATCCCGCAGGGCGCGGCGGTTCTCCTTACTCTCTTTTTCGCTGTTTTCCAGCTTCTCCCGGGCGGCGGACAGCTCCTGCTCCACCGTCTCCCGGCGCTGGGCGATCTCGGCGGCGCCGGCGGTGATGGCGGACAGCTGCGCCCGCCCATCGGCGGCGGCTGCCACGGCCATGGCCTCCCGCGCACGGAGCATCTCCGTCTCCGCTGCCGCGCCCTTGGCGCTGTCAGCCAGCTCCTGCGCCTGGTGCAGCAGGGCGTCCAGCTCCTGCTCCATCGCCGTCAGCTGTGCGTCAATGTCGGCTGCCCGTGCCAGCTGACCGTCGATCTGCCCCTGCAGGTTGTCCCGGCGGCTGTCGCTGTCGGCCAGCTCCTGCTCCAGACGGCGCAGGGACTCCTCGTTGTGGGTCACGCCGGTGCGCAGCACCGCCACGGCGGATTCCTCCTCGCCCACGGCGCTCTCCAGCCCGTTCAAGCGGGCGCGCAGGGCCTCGGCGTCCATGTCGTTCTGCCGCACCTGCTGGCCGCAGCGCTCACTCTCCTCATAGGAGGCGTCCAGCGCCGCCTGCGCCCGGCGGCACTCCTCCGCCGCCAGCTCCGCGTCGGACTCCAGCTTCAGCTTGGCCGTGCGGATATTTTGCAGCTGCTCCAGCCACACGGAGATCTCCAGCACCCGCAGCTCATCCCGCAGCACCAGAAATTTCTTGGCGGTCTCCGCCTGTTGGCGCAGCGGCTCCACCTGTAATTCCAGCTCGGCGATCTTGTCGTTGATGCGCACCAGATTCTCCTGCGTGCGCTCCAGCTTGCGCTCGGCCTCCTCCTTGCGGTGGCGGTACTTGCTGATGCCCGCCGCCTCCTCAAAGACCTCGCGGCGCTCACCGCTTTTCACGGACAGGATCTCGTCGATCTTGCCCTGTCCGATGATGGAGTAGCCCTCCCGGCCCATGCCGGTGTCCATGAACAGCTCGTTCACGTCCTTGAGCCGGACGGACTGCTTGTTGATGTAATACTCCGACTCGCCGCTGCGGTAGTACCGGCGGGTCACCGCCACCTCCGCCTCGTCGCGGGTGGGGAAAATATGCTCCGTGTTGTCGATGACCAGCGTCACCTGCGCGAAGCCCATCTGGTTGCGCTTCTCCGTACCGCCGAAGATGACGTCCTCCATCTTGGCGCCCCGGAGCTGGCGGCTGTTCTGCTCGCCCATGACCCAGCGGATGGCGTCGGAGATGTTGGACTTGCCGGAGCCGTTGGGGCCCACGATGGCCGTGATATCCTCCCCGAAGTCCAGTACCGTCTTATCGGGGAACGATTTGAACCCCTGTATTTCCAGAGCCTTAAGGTAGATAGGGCTCACCCCTTTCGCATTTGCATACTATAACTAAGATCTGTCTCTTATACACATCTGACGCTGCCGACGATCGCATAAGTGTAG
>URVR01000057.1 GCA_900551355.1 uncultured Eubacteriales bacterium
CTCGTGGGCTCGGAGATGTGTATAAGAGACAGCCCCCAGGGCGCAGATGGACGGCTATCTGGCCCAGGGCAGAAAGATCGTGCTGTGCGCTCCCGTCTACACCCCGGAGGAGATCATCCATTCCATGGGCTTCGTCCCCATGGGCGCGTGGGGCGCCGATGTGGAGCTGAACCGGGCCAAGGAGTACTGTCCCGCGTTCCTGTGCTCCATCGTCCAGTCCCTGCTGGAGCTGGGCATCGCCGGTGCTTACGAGGGCGCCAGCGCCATCGTCATCCCCTCCCTGTGCGACACCCTCAAGACCGTGGGCGAGAACTGGAAGTACGCCGTGCCGTCCATCCCGTTCATCCCCATGACCTATCCCCAGAACCGCAAGCCCGCCTACGGCGTGGCCTATACCAAGGCCGGGTACGAGCGGGTCATCCGCGACCTGGAGAAGCTGGGCGGCACGTTCTCCGAGGAGAAGCTGCTGGCCTCCATCAAGGTCTATAACCGTCACAACGCCGCCATGCGGAAGCTGGACGAGGTGCTGGCCAAGCACCCGGAGATCACCGCCGCCCAGCGCAGCGACATCTTCAAGAGCGCCTTCTTCATGACCAAGGAGGAGCACACCAAGCTGGTGGAGGCCCTCATCGCCCAGCTGGAGGCCGCCGCCCCCGCCGCGGAGCAGCTGCCCATCGTCATCTCCGGCATCCTGACGGACGCCCCGGCGCTGAACGCCATCATCGACGAGATGGGCCTGCACATCGTGGCTGACGACGTGGCCGCCCAGTCCCGCCAGTACCGCACCGACGCGCCGGAGCGTGCCGACGCCCTCAACGCGCTGGCGGAGAAGTTCGCCGCCATGGGCAACTGCTCCGTGCTGTACGATCAGGGCAAGAACCGCGTCAAGTGGATCGTGGACACCGCCAAGGCGAGAAACGCCAAGGGTGTTCTGGTGGTGCTCACCAAGTTCTGCGACCCGGAGGAGTTCGATTATGTGATGATCAAGAAGGCCTGCGAGGCCGCCGACCTGCCCCTGACGCTGGTGGAGGTGGATCGCCAAATGGTGCACTTCGAGCAGGTGCGCACCAATCTGGAGACCTTCCGCGATCTGCTGATGATGTAAGTAATGGCAAATAGACATACAGGAGGAACAACATGAGTGAAGTAAAACGCCCCCTTGAGGGAGTGAAGGTCGTGGAGCTGGCCACGTTCATCGCCGCTCCCTGCTGCGCCCGTTTCCTGGCTGACCTGGGCGCCGAGGTCATCAAGGTCGAGGCTCCCGCCGGCGATCCCCTGCGCTACACCGCCGTCAACGAGGGCCGTCCCCTGGATCAGAAGGAGAACACCTCCTACGATCTGGAGAACGCGGGCAAGACCTGCGTGTGCCTGAACACCAAGACCCCCGCCGGCCGCGAAGCGCTGGAGAAGCTGATCTCCGAGGCCGACATCTTCATCACCAACTGGCGCCAGAACCCCCTGAAGAAGGCGGCGCTGGACTATGACACGCTGCACGCCCGCTACCCCAAGCTGGTGTACGGCTTCGTGTCCGGGTACGGCGAGAAGGGCCCCGACAAGGACCTGCCCGGCTTTGACTTTACGGCGTTCTTCGCCCGCGGCGGCATCCTGGGTACCCTGTTTGACCGGGACGCCCTGCCCATGCTGACCATCGCCGGCTTCGGCGACCATCAGGTGGGCATGTATCTGGCCAGCGGCATTCTGGCGGCGCTGTACCGCGCCCGTGAGACCGGCCAGGGCGACCGCGTGGTGGTGTCTCTGTTCCACAGCGCCATCTGGGACGTGTCCCTGCTGCTGCAGGCCAGCCAGTACGGCGCCGAGTGCACCAAGTACCCCCTGTCCCGCCGGACGCTGCCCAACCCGCTGGTGGTGTGCCACAAGACCAAGGACAACAAGTGGCTCCAGATCGCCATGCCCCAGTACGACCGGCACTATCCCATTTTCATGAAGGCCATCGGTCACCCCGAAATGGCCGACGATCCCCGCTACTATCCCCAGGCGGCGCTGCAGGCCAACATCGAGGAGTTCTATGACTTCCTGGTGGCCGAGATGGCCACCCGCACGCTGGACGAGTGGTGCAAGCTGATGGACGCCAACGACCTGCCCTACGCCGTGGCCCAGACCTGGGACCAGCTGCTGGTGGATAAGCAGGCATGGGCCTCCGGCTGCTTCTACGAGATGGAGTATTCCAACGGCAACAAGCGCACCATGGTGCGGCCCCCCGTCATCTTCGAGGAGACGGAGCTGCCCCCCTACAACCGCGGCCCGTATCTGGGCGAGCAGACCGAGAAGATCCTGAAGGATCTGGGCTACTCTGACGAGCAGGTAGCCGCCATGATCGCCGCCGGCGAGGCGGTGCCCATGGATCCCAAGCTGAAGGACTGAGCTGTCCCGCACGATTTGAGGAGAAGCTGAAAGACAGGGCGCGGCCCGTTTGAGGAGGCGGGCCGCCCCTCCCGAAGAATAGAGAGGAGAATATGACCATGAAGATCGCCGCATATGAGGTACGTCCCGACGAAAAGCCCGTTATCGAGAACCTGTGCAAGCAATATGGCATCGAGCTGATCTCCACCCCCGCCAATCTGGATAAGACCACCGCAAACATGGCCGCCGGCTGCGACGGCGTCACCACCCTGGGCCAGAGCGACTACTGCAGCGAGGTGCTGGATGAGCTGAAGGGCTACGGCGTCAAGGTGCTGGCCAGCCGCTGCGTGGGCTACAACCACATGAACTGCGACTACGCCCGCTCCCTGGGCTTCCGCCTGTGCAACGGCGCCTACGCCCCCAACGGCGTGGCGGAGTACACCGTCATGGCCATCCTGATGTGCATCCGCAAGTTCAAGAAGGCGCTGTACAACACCAACGACAACGACTTTACCCTGAAGGGCAAGATGGGCCGCGAGCTGCGCACCATGACCGTGGGCGTCATGGGCACCGGCAAGATCGGCTTCACCGTCATCAAGTGCCTCAGCGGCTTCGGCTGCCGCATCCTGGCCAACGACGTGTACCAGAACGACGCCGTCCGCCAGTACGCCGAGTATGTGGATCTGGACACCCTGTACCGGGAGTCCGACATCATCACCATCCACACCCCACTGCTGCCGGAGACCACCGGCATGATCAACCGCGAGGCCATCGCCAAGATGAAGGACGGCGTGGTGTTCATCGACAACGCCCGGGGCGAGCTGGTGGATATCGACGCCGTTACCGAGGCTGTGGAGTCCGGCAAGTTCGGCGCATTGTTCATGGACGCCTTCCCCGGCGAGACCGGCATCATCCATGTGCCCCACGACGAGGACATCATCCGCACCCCCGGCATGCCCTACTTCAAGCTGAAGTACCTGCGCTCCTTCGTCAACGTGTACCACACGCCCCACATGGCGTTCTTCACCGCCGAGGCCGCCCAGCAGATGGCCGAGTGCGGCATCAACAGCATCTATGAGATTCTGACTGCGGGCAAATCCAGTCACGAGATCCCCTGCTGAACCAACAGCGCGACCCAAACTGAACAGGAGGAAAACTATGATTTTCGACGCAAAGCATGAAATGATCCGCAAGCTGGTGCGCCAGTTTGCCGAGACCGAGCTGACCACCGAGATCCTCGACAAGGTGGAGGAGACCGGTGAGTTCCCCGAGGAGATCGTGGACAAGATGGCCAAGTGCGGCTTCCTGGGCCTGAAGATCCCCCGGGAATACGGCGGCGCCGGCGCCGATACCCTGGCCTACATCATCATGATCGAGGAGATCGCCCGTGTCTCCGCCGTGGCCAGCCTGTACGCCAACACCCCCAACTCCCTGGGCGGCGGCCCCCTGATGCAGGCGGGCACCCCCGAGCAGCTGGAGAAATACCTTCGTCCCTCCGTGGAGAACAAGGTGAAGATCGTGTTCGGCCTCACCGAGCCGGGCGCCGGCTCCGATGCCAGCAGCATGGTCACCACCGCCGTGAAGGACGGCGATTACTACATCCTCAACGGCCGCAAGTGCTTCATCTCCGGCGCGCCTCTGGCCGACTACTGCATCGTCTACGCCAAGACCGACATGAAGCGCGGCAACAAGGGCATCTCCGCCTTCATCGTGGACATGAAGGCCCCCGGCGTCTCCTGCGGCAAGCACGAGGCCAAGATGGGGCTGGTGGGCTACGCCACCTCCGACGTGGTGCTGGAGGATGTCCGCGTCCACAAGAGCGACATGCTGGGCAAGGAGAACATGGGTTTCATCAACGCCATGAAGACGCTGGACGGCGGCCGTCTGGGCGTGTCCGCCCAGTCCATCGGTTTGGCCCAGGGCTGCCTGGACGAGGCCATCAAGTACTCCAAGGAGCGTGTGCAGTTCGGCAAGCCCATCTGCAAGAACCAGGCCATCGCCTTCATGCTGGCGGATATGGCCACCAAGCTCACCGCCGCCAAGGAGCTGGTCTACATGGCCGCCCAGATGAAGGACAGGAACGACCCCAACGCCTCCATGTACTGCTCCATGGCCAAGTACTTCGCCTCCGAGACCTGCAACGAGATCGCGGCCAAGGCCGTGCAGATCCACGGCGGCTACGGGTATATCAAGGAGTATCCCGTGGAGCGCAAGTACCGCGACTGCCGCGTGTTCACCATCTATGAGGGCACCTCTCAGGTCCAGCAGATGGTCATTTCCGGCAATCTGCTGAAGTGAAGAGGAAAGGAGCAACGAACATATGAAGATCATCGTTTGTGTCAAGCAGGTCCCCGATACCTCCGGCAAGGTGGCCGTCAACGCCGACGGCACGCTGGATCGTGCGTCCATGCAGACCATTATCAACCCCGACGATATGAATGCCATCGAGGCCGCCCTGACCCTGAAGGATCAGCTGGGCTGCCCCGTCATCGCCGTGTCCATGGGTCCCCCTCCCGCCGCCGGCATGCTGCTGGAGCTGAAGGCCATGGGCGTGGATAAGGCCGTGCTGGTGTCCGCCCGCGAGTTCGGCGGTTCCGACACCTTTGCCACCTCCCAGATCCTGGCGGCTGCCATCAAGAACCTGGGCGTGGACGCCGATGACATCATCTTCTGCGGCCGTCAGGCCATCGACGGCGACACCGCCCAGGTGGGCCCCCAGATCGCCGAGAAGCTGGAGATCCCCCAGGTGTCCTATGTGGCCGACATTCAGAAGGAGGGCAATACCCTCACCGTCCGGCGCATGCTGGAGGATGGCTATATGACCGTGCAGGTGCAGACTCCCTGCCTGCTGACCTGCATCAAGGAGCTGAACACCCCCCGCTACATGACCATCCGGGGTATCCTGGACTGCGACAACGAGCCTGTCACCGTGCTGGATTACAACGCGCTGAAGGACGATCCCCTCATCGAGGTGGACACCATCGGCCTGAAGGGCTCTCCCACCAACATCTACAAGAGCTTCACGCCTCCCCAGAAGGGCGTCGGCATGATGCTGGACGGCAGCGGCAAGGAGGCCGTGGAGCAGCTGTTCGGCATCCTGTCCACCAAGCACATCATCTGAGAAGGGAGAAACGATATGTCTACTTTTATGAATACCGACCCCAAGGCGTTCTCCGGCGTGTGGGTCTTTTGTGAGCAGCGTCAGGGCGTGATGATGCCCACCACCTTCGAGCTGATCTCCGAGGGCCGCAAGCTGGCCGACGAGCTGGGCGTCCAGCTGTCCGGCATCCTGCTGGGCGACAACGTGGACGGCATCGCCGCGGAGCTGGGCGGCTACGGCGCGGACAAGGTCTACGTCTACAACAGCCCCCTGCTGAAGGACTACACCACCGACGCCTATACCAAGGTCATCACCGACGCGGTGCACGCCTTCAAGCCCGAGATTCTGCTGTTCGGCGCCAGCCACATCGGCCGCGATCTGGCCCCCCGCTGCGCCGCCCGCCTCCACACCGGCCTGTGCGCCGACTGCACCCATCTGGATGTGGACCTCAACGGCTACATCAACTTCCTGCGCACCGGATCCTCCCTGGACGTGGACTCCATGAACTTCGAGACGAAGCTGTTCGACGTCAACACCAACCTGAAGATGACCCGTCCGGCCTTCGGCGGCCACCTGATGGCCACCATCGTGTGCCCCCGCTTCCGTCCTGCTATGGCTACCGTGCGCCCCGGCGTCATGAAGAAGCGCGAGTTTGACGCCTCCGGCGTGGAGAAGGTGGAGGTCCTCCATCCCGAGTTCACCCTGACCGAGGCCGACATCAAGACCAAGGTGCTGGAGATCGTCAAGGCCGCCCGGGCCATGGTGGATCTCACCGGCGCCGAGGTGGTGGTCTCCGTGGGCCGCGGCATCGCCAAGGACGTGGACAAGGGCATCGCCCTGGCCGAGGAGCTGGCCGCCCTTATGGGCGGCGTGGTAGGCGCGTCCCGCGCCGTGGTGGACTCCGGCTGGATGACCGCCGATCATCAGGTGGGTCAGACCGGCAAGACCGTCCATCCCCGCATCTATGTGGCGCTGGGCATCTCCGGTGCCATCCAGCACAAGGCCGGCATGCAGGATTCCGAGTGCATCATCGCCGTCAACAAGAGCGACGTGGCCCCCATCTTCGAGGTGGCGGACTACGGCATCTGCGGCGACCTGTTCAAGGTCGTGCCGCTGATGATCGAGGAAATGAAGGCGCTGAAGAAATAACCTTTTCCCCTCCCCACAACAGCAGACGCCCGAGGGCCTGTCCCCCGGGCGTTTGCTGTGGGTGCGGGGCGTGAAAAAGCAGCACTTGCGGTTTTCCGGGTTTTCCGGTATAATGCACCCTGGTTTTGCGGAAAGGAGGGGCGGTGCATGTCCGTACACATCGACTGGCAGCCCATCGAGGGCAAGCGCGCCAGTGAGGCCATTTACGAGCAGCTGCGCCAGCAGATCACCTCCGGGCGCCTGAAGCCCGGCGACCGCCTGCCCTCCGAGCGGGCCATGATGCAGCAGCTGGGCCGCAGCCGCCCCACCATCCGGGAGGCGCTGCGCATGCTGGAGCAGGGGGGCTATGTGTCCTCCACCCACGGCGCCAGCGGCGCGGTGGTGCAGGAGCTGACGCTGGACGGCGTGGAGCAGCCCCTGACGGAGATGATCCAGCTCAACCAGATCTCGCTGGAGGAGCTGGGCGAGTACCGGGAGGTCAACGACAGCACCATCGCCGGCTGGGCGGCGCAGCGCCGCACCGACGAGGACATCGCCGCGCTGGAGCGATGCCTTGCCCAGGCGGAGGAGTCGCTGGGCGACTACCGCCGCTTCGTGGAGCTGGACGTGGAGTTTCACAGCCTGCTGTCCCGTGCCACCGGCAATCAGGTGGCCGTCATCGTCACGGATGTGCTGGGCAGCGTGGAGCAGCAGACGCTGCTGAAGAAGATGCTGACCATCTCCGCCGAGGACCGGCGGGCGCTGGCCCGCCGTATTCTGGAGCGGCACCGGGAGATCCTGTCTGCCATCCGGCGGCAGGACGCGGATTCGGCCCGCCAGGCCATGCGGGAGCATACCCGCGCCGCCGGTCAGGATCTGAAGGTCTGAAAAAGTGCAAAGAAATTCCCCTCATTCTTCATGATGAGGGGAATTTCTTTCATCATGCGCATCATCATGCACACGAACACACGTTATTTTTGCAGGATAGCGTCCACCACGCCGTCCAGCCAGTGGCCCTGGAACTGCTCGATGGCGCCGTCGTCCGTCAGCTTGGCCAGCTGGGGGTCGATGGGCATCTTGGCCAGCAGGGGCAGGCCGTACTCCTTGGCGGCCTCCTCCGTCTTGCCCTCGCCGAAGATATAGAGCTTTTTGCCGCAGTCGGGACACTGGACATAGCTCATATTCTCCACCAGACCCACGATGGGAATGTGCATCATCTGGGCCATCTTCACGGCCTTCTGCACCACCATGGACACCAGCTCCTGGGGAGAGGCCACGATGATGACGCCGTCCACCGGCAGGGTCTGGAACACGTTGAGGGCCACGTCGCCGGTGCCGGGAGGCATATCCACGAACATATAGTCCACGTCGTTCCACAGCACGTCGCCCCAGAACTGCTGCACCACACCGCCGATGACGGGGCCGCGCCAGATGACGGGATCCGTCTCATGCTCCAGCAGCAGGTTCACGGACATCAGCTGAATGCCGGTGGCGGTGGTGACGGGCACAATGGCGTCGCCCTGCGCCATGGCACGGCCGTGGATGCCGAAGGCCTTGGGGATGGAGGGACCGGTGATGTCCGCGTCCAGAATGGCGACATTGTAGCCCTCCCGGCGGACAGCCACCGCCAGCTGGCTGGTGACCATGGATTTGCCGACGCCGCCCTTGCCGGACACCACGCCATAGACCTTGCCCACCCGGCAGCCGGGCCGCAGGGGCTTGATCTGAAAGGGGCTCTCATTCTTACGATCCGCGCAGCTCTCACCGCAGGTGCTGCAATCGTGGGTGCAATCGCTCATAGTTGCTTCTCCTTTATTCGTTACAGTTGATCCTCCGCGGTATAGACGTGGCCGCAGAGAGGTGTCTTTCCATATAAGGTATATCACTGTTATGCCCGCTTTGCAAGGTCACAACGCAAGGACGTTCACATTTTCCCGGTCCGCCAGATAGTCCCGCTCCCGGCCCTGGCAGGTGAACAGCAGGATCTGCCGCTGCGCGCTCTCGGCCAGCAGATAGTCCAGCGCCGCCCGGAGGCGGGTGTCGTCAAACGACACAAGCGCGTCATCGAGGATGAGGGGAACGTGCTTTTCGGCGGGCAGCACCATGTCGCAGATGGCCAGCCGCACCGCCAGATACAGCTGGTCGGCGGCGCCCTGGCTCAGCAGCTGGATGCTGCGGCTCATGGGATCGCCGGCGGCCTCGGCGGACAGGGTCAGGTCGCGGCTCAGCAGCACCTTGTCGTATTTCCCACCGGTGAGGGCGGAGAAGATCTCCGCCGCCCGGGCGCCCAGCGCCGGGGAGAACCGTGTCTCCAGAATGGTGTTGGCCTGCTCCAGCGCCGTCATGGCCAGCGCGATGGCGTCGTACTCCTGCTGGAGCCGGGCCAGCTCCTCCTGCTTCTGGGCCAGCTGATCGGCCAGATCGCTGCCGCTGTCCAGCGCCCGGATGCGGCCCAGCAGCGTGTCATAGCGGCTGCGGGCGGCGGCAAGGGCCTCCTGGGTCTGTGCCAGCTCTCCGGCGGCGTCCACGGACAGAACGGCAGGCGCGGCAGAGGCATCAGGCTGTGCCAGCTCCTCCTCGGACAGCTGGGCGCGCAGGGCGTCGCGGTACAGCGCGGCCTCCCGGGCCTGCTGCGCGGCGGCGGTCAGCGCGCTCCGCCGGCGGCGCGCCTCCGTCAGGGCGCTCTGCACCCCGGACAGGTCGGCGATACCGGGCGCGAAGCGGTGCGCCTGTGCCAGCAGAGCCGTCAGCCGGGCACGGCAGCTCTCCTCGCTGCCGGACAGCCGTGCGGCGGCCTGCTGTGCGGCCTCCGCCGTCTGGGCAGCGCTGTCCCGCAGGGGCAGGTATGCCGCGGTCTGCTGCGCCAGCTCATCGCGCTGCCGCTGTGCCAGCGCGTGGCTCTCCCGGATGGTGCGTCGGCGCAGATAAACGGAGAACGCGGTAAGCCCGGCGGCCAGTACGGCCATGCCAAGGAAGATCCAGCGCTGGGGCGAGGCATCGCGGAACAGCACCGTCAGCACCGCGCAGATCGCCAGCAGCAACGCGTCGGCGATGGTCAGAAGAAAGGACGGCGCCTTGCCGGGGCTGATGGCGGCGGCGCGGCGTTCCAGCGCAGGTGGGTCATCGGGATAGAGGGGGTGTGCCTCCCACGCGGCGC
>URVR01000058.1 GCA_900551355.1 uncultured Eubacteriales bacterium
ACACTTATGCGATCGTCGGCAGCGTCAGATGTGTATAAGAGACAGGTACAGCAGCCAGCCCAGCGCCAGTATGACCAGCCCCGCCGCAGCGTAGACAGCCAGCACGGTGACAGCGCCATCCGGCAGGGCGCGGAGATAGACCTCCCGGCCGTCCCGGGTCACCCAGTCGCCCTGATAGCTGCACACCGCGTCCGACAGTGTGACGATGGGCGTCAGCCACTCCACAAAGCCGGGGTAGGTGGTGCTTCCAAAGCCGAAGTAGAACAGCCGCTGCAGATACTGCACCACCATGCACAGCAGGACGGCGATGAAGTTCACCGCGCCGTACAGCACCGGGATGGCCAGCAGCCAGCCGGTGGCCATGGCGCACAGGGTGCCCAGCGCCAGGAAGAACAGCTCCAGCAGCTCCGTTACCAGCAGCCACAGACCTGCCGCCGCCCAGTCCGGCCCGCCGCAGGGCAGCTGCGCCAGCACGGACAGCAGGAAGATCAGCACATTGCCGCCGGTCAGCAGGCCGAAGCCCGCTGCGAAGTGGGAGATATACTGGGTGGTGCGCTTCACCGGCAGGGCATGCATCAGCCCCACGGACCGGGGCGCCATCAGGTAGGCGTACACCGCCATGGGTATTACGATGCCGCTGAGCACCGCCAGCACCATGGAGCCGGTCATGGCGCTGTAATAGATGTTATGCAGCTCCGCCGCCAGCAGCTCCGGACGGTCCGGCCAGTTGTGCACATAGTCAAAGCCCGTCTGCAGCAGGGGAATGGGCAGCACCATCAGCCACACCAGCACATACAGGAACCCGGCGGGCCAGTAGTGGCGCAGATCGCTGCGCAGCAGCGTCCCGTTAAAGAAGGATGTCTTTCGCGGCATATTCCACACCTCCCAACTCGTAGATAAAGATCTCCTCCAGCGTCAGCGGAATGGATTCCAGCAGCACCGGCTCAGTGATCTGCATCCGGCGCAGGATATCCTCGCTGCTGCCCCGGACGATATAGGTGTACACCCGGCCCACATGGCTGCGGTGCAGGATGTTCAGCTCCGCCGGCAGCACCGGCTCCGTCACACCCTGATAGGCCACCTGCAGCTTCACCGTGTTGTCCTGCAGGTCGGACAGGCTCCGCTCCAGCAGCACCCGGCCCTTGTTGAGGATGCCCACATGGTCGCACACATCCTCCAGCTCCCGCAGGTTATGGCTGGACACCAGCACCGTGGTGCCCCGCTCGGCCACATCGACCAGCAGCAGCGACCATACCTGCCGCCGCATCACCGGGTCCAGTCCGTCCACCGGCTCATCCAGGATGAGATACTCAGGCATACAGCACACCGTCAGCCAGAAGGCCGCCTGCTTCTGCATACCCTTGGACATCCGGCGCAGCATCATCTTCTCGTTCAGCGGAAACACCTGCTTCAGCTTTTCGTACCGCTCCCAGCTGAAGGCGGGGTACAGTCCGGCAAAGAAATGAGCCATCTCCCGGATGTTGGCCTGGGGGAAGTAGTACCAGTCGTCGCCGATCACCGTCATCCGCCGCTTCACAGCGGGATCCTCGTAGACCGGCTGGCCGTCCAGCAGCACCTCGCCGCTGTCCTGCCGGTAGATACCCGCCAGATGGCGGATGATGGTGGACTTGCCCGCGCCGTTGGGGCCTACCAGCCCGTAGACCGCGCCCTTGGGCACCGTCATGGTCAGACCGTCCAGCGCCCGGAAGCCGTCAAAGGTCTTGACTACGTTTTTCGCTTCAAGCATGGCTCTCTCCTCCTTTCCAAAGCCGCAAAAGGGCCTCCTGTGTATAGCCCAGCGTTTTCAGTTCCTCCAGCACCGGCGTCAGCTGCTCCGTCAGCTCCCGGATGCGCCGCTGCCGCTCGCCGCCGCCCGAGGCGGCAAAGCTGCCCTTGCCCGCCACGGAGTAGATGTAGCCCTCCGCCTCCAGCTCGCTGTACGCCCGCTGGATGGTGTTGGGATTGATGGCCAGCTGCGTGGCCAGGCTCCGCACCGACGGCAGCTTCTCGTCCGGCGGCAGCAGCCCCGTCAGCATCATCCGCCGCAGATCGTCCTTGACCTGCTGGTACAGGGGACGTCCGTCCCGATAATCCAGGGAGATCATCCCGCGCTCACTCCTTCCCTGCATAATGCGTATCAACTGTATTATGCGTGTTAGTACAGTTAACATATCATAGGACACGTCCCTCTGTCAAGCATATTTTGGCAAAAAGGAAGCGCGGCCCTTGCGGGCTGCGCTTCCTGCATACTTTTTCCGGTGCGGGGCAAACTGCCCGTATCCCGAATTTTTGCTTATGGAGGAAATTTTTATGGAAGTCATTGTATTGCAGAAGGCGTGCATCCAGTGCGGCCTGTGTCCCACCATCTGCCCGGAGGTGTTCTCCCTGACCCCCGGCGAGCCTGCCCAGGCCATCACCGGCCCGGTGCCCGACGACCAGAAGCTGGCCGTGCAGGAGGCGGCAGATTCCTGTCCCGTGGCCGCCATCGAGGTGCGGTAGGTCTTACTGCAGCACGGTGCCGTCCGCCAGGGTGATGGTGTAGCCGTTGAAGTTGATGGTGCCGTTGTTGGTCAGGCTGGTAATGACGCAGTCGCCGGTCAGCGTCACGTCCGCGCCGTCGATGCGCAGGGCGTTTTCGTCGTCGCCGGTGGAGGTGTAGGTGGTATCGGTGTAGGTGCCGTTTTCGCTGATGGTGTTGGCGCTGTCGCCCTGGGTCACCTCACTGCTACCGCCGAAGCCGCCGGAGGGCGCACCGCCCATACCGCCGCCCACGGCGCTGTCCGCAGTGGTCACCTCCACGGCAGATGCTGCGCCGCCGCTTTTCTTTTGATGGACACAGCATAGCGCCGCCGCCTAAAGGTAGCCTAAAGAAAAAAAGAAACTTTCTTTAGGTTGGCCTTAGGCGGCATTTTTATAATCGGTATCACCGGGTGCGGATTGCATTTTCGCCGGTTTTTCCGTATACTGCACCTATATTACAATAACGAGGTGATGACGATGCGTCTTTTGATCGCGGAGGATGAGCTGGATCTGGCGGAGGCGCTGACGGTCTTTTTCGAGAAGAACCATTTCACGGTGGACGCGGTACACAACGGCTTCGACGCCTATGAGTACGCCGTGGCCGGCGGCTACGATGCCCTTATACTGGATATCATGATGCCCAAGCTGGACGGCATCCAGGTGCTGGAGCGCCTGCGGGCGGAGGGGATCAGCACCCCCGTCATGATGCTGACGGCCAAGGGCCAGAAAAACGACCGCATTACCGGCTTCAACGCCGGTGCCGACGACTATCTGCCCAAGCCCTTCGACCCCGACGAGCTGCTGAGCCGCGTCCGGGCCATGCTGCGCCGGGGCGAGACGTACCGCCCCACGGTGCTGGCCTACGGCGATCTGACGCTGGACCCCGGCTCCGGCCTGCTGACCTGCGGCGATAAGTCCCTGCGCCTCAGCGGCCGGGAATTTCAGGTGCTGGAGCTGTTCATGCGCTCTCCCCGGCAGGTGTTCTCCGCCGAGCGGATCATGGAGCTGGTCTGGGGCTGGGACAACGAGGCGGAGATCAACGTGGTGTGGGTCAACATCTCCAACCTCCGGAAAAAGCTGCGGAGCATCGGCTCCCGGGTGTCCCTGCGGGCCAACCGGGGTCTGGGCTACCTGCTGGAGGAGGATGCCGTATGATCCAGCGTCTGCGCAACCGCTTCATCCGTATCGCCACGCTGTCCGTGGCGGCGGTGATGCTGCTCCTCACCGTCATCCTCAACGTGGCCAACTACGTCTCCACCGACGCCGACCAGCGGGAGCTGCTGGCGCTGATCGCCGGGAACCGGGGCACCATCCCCGTGTCCGACACCGCGCCTGCCGACGCCCCGGAGCCGCCGGATATGCCGGAGGGTCAGACGCCTCCCGACGCCGGACAGGGCACGGATACGCCTCCTGCCGCCCCAGACGCGGCGGAGCCCGGGCGGCGGGACGGCCCCTTCACGGCGGAGACACCGTTTTCCACCCGTTACTTCGTTCTGCGCTTTCAGGCCGACGGCACGCTGGTGCAGGTCGACCTGACGAAGATCGCCTCCGTCACGGAGGACGATACCGCCGCCTATCTGACCGCCGCGCTGGAAAAGGGCGAGGGCTACGGCTACTGCGGCAATTACCGGTTCTACGTCACCGCTGACGACAGCGGGGAGCGCACCGCCATTTTTCTGGACTGCTACCAGTCCCTCCGGGCCGTGCGGACGGTGCTGGTGTGGTCGCTGGCGGCGGACGCCCTGTGTACGCTGCTGGTGCTGCTGCTGGTGGTGCTGCTGTCCCGCAGGGCCATCGACCCCGTGGTGCGCAGCGCGGAGCAGCAGAAGCAGTTCATTACCGACGCCAGCCACGAGCTGAAAACGCCCATCACCGTCATCGCCACCAGCCTGAAGGTGCTGGAGATGGAGGTGGGGCGGCAGAAGTGGATCGACAAGGCCCGCGCCCAGACGGAGAAGCTGACGTCACTGGTGAACTCGCTGGTGACGCTGTCCCGCATGGACGAGGAGACGTCCCCCCTGAAGCGGGAGCCGTTCCCCATCAGCGATGCGGTGCGGGAAACGGCGGAGTCCTTCACGGAGCTGGCGGCCTCCGGCGGCCACGCCCTTACCGTGGACGTAGCGCCGGATCTCACCTGCTGCGGCGACGAATACGCCGTGCGCCAGCTGGTGTCCATCCTGCTGGACAACGCGGTGAAGTACGCCGCGCCGGACTCCCCCATCGGCCTGGCGCTGTCCAGAAGCCGCCGGGGCGTGACACTCTCCGTGTCCAACCGCTGCGAGGACGCCGAACACATCGACACCTCCCGGCTCTTTGACCGGTTCTACCGGGCCGACCCCGCCCGCAGCGGCGGGAACGGCTTCGGCATCGGCCTGTCCATCGCCCGCGGCATTGCCGAGGGGCACCGGGGCAGCATCGCAGCCGCCATTGACGGCGACACCATCACCTTCACAGCGGAGCTGCGCTGACGCGCTCCCGCACAGACACGCAAAAAGGACGCCGCAGCACCGCTGCGGCGTCCTTTTTATATGCTTTTTCAGAGGTCAGCGGGCCTCCCGCCCGATCTGCAGTCCGGCCTCAAAGGCCTGCCTGTTCAGAGGCAGCAGCGCCGGCTTTTTGCCCAGCTTATGCTCGATGGTGTTCCACACCACGTCCTCCGGCACCACCTGCGTATAGCCCACATAGGCGCCCAGCATGATGATGTTCAGCACCTTGGCGTTGCCCATGTCCAGCGCCATCTCCGTCACGGGCACCTTCACCACTCTGATATCCTCGCGGGTGATCTCGCTTTTCACGATGGAGCTGTTGATGAACAGGGTACCGCCGGGCACCAGCTTATAGAGGAACTTATTGAGACTGGGATCGTTCATGACGATAAGATCGTCCATGTGATCCCCCAGGGGCGCGCCGATATCGTCGTCAGAGATGACCACATAGCAGTTGGCGGTGCCGCCCCGCTGCTCCGCGCCGTAGGAGGGGAAGAACGTCACGTTCTTGTCTGTCGAATCGCAGGTGGCCTCCGCCAGGAACTTGCCCAGCGTCATGACGCCCTGCCCGCCGAAGCCGGCTACCATCAGATTCCGTTCCATCACACGCCCTCCTTGTCCTTATCCCGAATGACGCCCAGCGGGAACTCCCTGAGCATCTTCTCCTCCAGAAAGTCCAGCGCCTCCAGCGGGTCAAGGCCCCAGTTGGTGGGACAGCTGGTGACGATCTCCACCATGGAAAAGCCCTTGCCGTCCAGCTGGTTCTGGAAGGCCTTGCGGATAGCCGCCTTGGTCTTTGCCACGTTGGCGGGGTTGTTGCAGCTGGTGCGCTCCAGATAGTAGGGCGCCGTCAGCTGGTTCAGGATCTCGCACATGTGCATGGGGTAGCCGTGCTCCTTGGGATCGCGGCCGTTGGGCGCGGTGGTGGCCTTCATGCCCACCAGCGTGGTGGGCGCCATCTGGCCGCCGGTCATGCCGTAAATGCCGTTGTTCACGAAGATGACGGAGAAATTCTCGCCCCGGTTGGCGGCGCTCATAGTCTCGGCAAGGCCGATGGACGCCAGATCGCCGTCGCCCTGATAGGTGAACACCAGCGTGTCGGGATTGCTGCGCTTGGCGCCGGTGGCCACAGCGCAGGCCCGTCCGTGGGCCGCCAGCAGATAGTCGTATGTAAAGTAATCCATGTGCAGGCCGCAGCAGCCGACACCGATGGCGCAGGCGGTCTTATCCAGCATATCCATCTCCTCCAGCACCTCGCCGATGAGCTTGACGATGGTGGAGTGCATGCAGCCGGGGCAGAAGCCGGATACCATGTCGGCCTTGATGCCCTTTGTTCTCGCGTAGACTTTTTCCATATTCCGGCACCTCCTTTATCGCGCCAGCAGCGCCCGGGCGGCGCTGATGACCTCGTCCCGTCCCATGATCTCGCCGCCTGCGTGGAGGCAGGTGTGGATGGGGCAGCGATCCATGACCGCCAGCTGCACGTCGCTGATCATCTGGGCGGGGATGGACATTTCCACATCCAGAATGGCCTTCACCCGGCCGAAGTCCAGCCCGGCGTAGGTCTCATAGGGGAAGGGTGACACGGTCCTGGGCCGGATGAGGCCCACCTTATACCCCTCGGCCCGCAGCAGCTTCACGGCGCTGCGGGCAATGCGTCCGCAGATGCCGTAGCCGGTGAGCACCAGCTCCGCGTCCTCCAGATACAGCGTCTCCACCTGCACGTCCTTCCTCCAGCTTTCGTACAGCGCCTCGGCGTCCCGGCAGCACTGCTCCTGCTCCTTGGTGGCCCAGCGGCCTGCCGCCACGATGCCCCGCGGCTCCTTTTCGGCGTCGTGGCCCACGGCGGAGGTGGGACGCAGCGCGTCCTTCAGCGCCTTGACCTCCTGGGCGGAGCGCATCTCCGGCAGCTCCACCGGCTCCATAATGGTGCCCATGACGCCGTCGGTGAGGATCAGCACCGGGTTGTGGTCCCGCTGGGCGTAGTCGAAGGCGGCGTAGGTCATGTCCACCGCCTCCTGCACCGTGGCGGGGGATAGCACCATCATCCGGAAGCCGCCGTTGCCGCTGGCCTTGGTGGCCTGGGTATAGTCCTGCTGCGCGGGCTGGATGGTGCCGATGGCGGGGCCGCCCCGCTGCACGTTGACGTACACCATGGGGAGCCGCGCGCTGGCGCAGAAGCTGATGCCCTCGCTCATCAGGCTGATGCCGCAGGAGCTGGAGCTGGTCATAGCCCGGGTGCCGGTGCCGGCGGCGCCGTACACCATGTTGATGGACGCCACCTCGCTCTCGCCCTGCACGAAGCTGCCGCCCACCTCCGGCAGGCGGCGGGCCATGTACTCCGGGATCTCGTTCTGCGGCGTGATGGGATAGCCTGCGAAGAACCGGCAGCCGGCGCGGATGGCGGCCTCTGCAATGGCCTCTGTGCCCTTCATGAATTTCCTTGCCATATCCGCACCTCCTTATCGGTACACTTCGATGGCCGCGTCGGGGCACATACGCCCGCAGATGGCGCAGCCGATGCAGCGCTCGGGATGGACAGCCACCACGAAGGGGTAGCCCTTGGAATTGACCTCGTGTCCCACGGCCAGCACGCCCTTGGGACAGAACTTCACGCAGTAGCCGCAGCTCTTGCAGCTCTCCGCGCGGATGGTGACTTGCGGCATGAGTGTTTCCTCCTTTTTATTCGTCAAGTCCCGCCTCCGGGACGGTGATACGGGGTGTGATACGCAGCAGGGGCAGATCGGTGTGCGGCCGCACCTGCTGATACAGGGCGTCCGGCACGGCGGCGGCCTCCACGGCGGCGTAGGGCGTCAGCATGGCAAGGCCCTGCGCCAGCCCGTCCAGATACTCCCGGGCCGTGGTGTCCCGCCCCAGATTGGGGTTCAGCAGGAACCGGGGCATCCGCAGGCGGGAGGCCCGCAGCACGGCGCTGAGGGTGCCGTCGATATGCTCCACCGTCCCCGACCAGGGCCGGTAGGGGTTCACCGCGAACCACACATCGGCGTCCCGCAGCAGATGGGCGTACCCGCCGATGAGCTTTGCGCCGGTGTCGCTGCCGCCCACGTCCAGAACGACGGTTTTCTCCCCGTCCAGCAGCAGCGGCACCAGACCGCCCGCCTGGGTGGGCGCGTCGGCGTACTGCGCCGCGAAATGGACGGTGACGCCGGCCTGCTCCAGCAGCGCCGCCGCGTCCCGGGCGCGCATGAGGGGCTTTGTCTGATCCAGATCGAAGAGGTGGACGGCGCGGCCCTGTGCCGCCAGCTCCAGCGCCAGCTGCACCGCGATCTCCGACTTGCCGCAGCCCGCCTCCCCCAAAAAGACCAGCTTCCGCGCCTCCGGCAGAAAGGCGCCGCTCATGCCTGCGCGGCAGGGAGGTCGAACATCTTCAGGCGCTCCCGCCCCTCCAGCACGCGGCAGGCGCCGGCGGCCAGCGCCTCCAGCTCGAACTCGCCCGCCATGACCTCCACCGGCGCGATGAAGGACAGCTTCTTCGTCAGATAATCCGCCACATACCTGGAATGGGCGATGCCGCCGGTGAGGATGACACGATCCACCCTGCCGTCCGCCCCGGCGGCCAGACCGCCTATGGCCCGGGCGGCGCTGTACAGCATGCCGTCATAGATCAGCTTGGCGTGGCCGTCGCCGTCGGCGATGCGCTTTTCCACCTCCCGGGCGTCGGCGGTGCCCAGATGGGCCACAAGGCCGCCCTTGCCCCGGATAAAGTCCATGATGTCCTTCTCCGTATATTTGCCGGAGTAGCACAGGTGCACCAGCGGCTGCAGCGAAACGCCGCCGAGACGCTCCGGCGCGAACATCCACTCGTCGTCCCGGACGCCGTCCACCATTTTCCCGCCGATGAACAGGCGGGCGGACGCGCCGCCGCCCAGATGCAGCACGATGAGGCGGCACTCCTCCAGCGGCCTGTGCAGCACCTCCTCGGCACAGCGGCGGGCCATGGCCCGGCAGTTCAGGGCGTGTCCCAGCATGGTGCGCGGCAGCTCCGGCAGGCCGGTGATCCGGGCCTCGTCCGTCATTTCGTCCACCGACACCGGGTCGCAGATGAACGCCGGGATCTTCAGGGGCTGGGCCAGCTCCAGCGCCAGCACGCACCCCAGATTGGAGGCGTGGGCGGCGTTCTTTACGGTGTACATATAGTCCACCATGGCCTGGTCCACCAGATAGGTGCCGGAGGCGCAGGGGGGCAGCTGCCCGCCCCGGGCGCAGATGCCGTCCAGCGCCGTCAGGTCAAAGCCGTGGGCGGACAGGGCGCTCTCGATGGCGGCGCGGCGGAAGTCCACCTGCTCCATGACCCAGCGGAAGGGCGCCAGCTCCTCCCGGCTGTGGCGGATCGTCTCGTCAAAGACCTTCTCCTCCCCGCGGAACACCGCGATCTTGGTGGAGGTGGAGCCGGGGTTGATGACCAGAATACATTTGCTCATGGGCGTGTCTGCCGGACGCGGTGCGCCCGGCGCTCCTTTCCTGTAAAATTCAGCTTGCCAACAGCATTTTGCTATGCTATAAAAGAATTATTCAAAATAGATACCGTGGGGGTGATACGATGGATATCGAAAAGCTGCGGGCACTGAGGACCGCCGCGGACACCGGCAGCATCACCCGCGCCGCCGCGCGGCTGGGCTACTCCCAGCCCGGACTTACCGGCATCTGTCTCTTATACACATCTGACGCTGCCGACGATCGCATAAGTGTAGAT
>URVR01000059.1 GCA_900551355.1 uncultured Eubacteriales bacterium
CTACACTTATGCGATCGTCGGCAGCGTCAGATGTGTATAAGAGACAGGTACACGACCCCCGAAAATTCCGCACCCATTGTCTTACACCTCCGTCAAAAAGTACACCATCTCCGCGCCCAGACCCGGCACGGAAACGGTGTCCGTATTTTTGGACACCTGCTCCCAGTCGGCGTTGAGATACTCCGTCTCGGGCCGCTTGAGCGCCCCGCCGTGGTAGTACCACCGGCCACCGACTTTTTCCCCGCCTTTGGTGATATACTTGCAGACATACCCGACGGCTGCGCCGTACTCGCCGTACACCGCAATAGCCGTCGTGAAGCCCCACGGCCACCGGGGCAGGTTGTATATGATCTGCCCCGACTGCGTCTTGTGGCCGCTGTCGCAGCCCTCCACGGCCCCATTAAAGAAGCCGTGGAAGTGTATAGCCCCGTCCTTGTGCCGTTCCGGCACGAGGACGTAGGCCAGCCCGGCCCGGCGCACCATGTTATCCAGCCAATTCTTCGTGACCCGCATAACCTCCCGGTCGTTCCAGCGGTCGACCCGCTGGCGGTCAAAGGTTAGGGTCACGAAGAATTTGAAGTCGTTGGCAAGCGCAAGGTCTGTCACCGCAGCCGCCGCCCGGCGGCGGGCGCGGTTCAGGTTGGCCGCCGCCCGCGCCTGTTCCGCTGCCGTCGGCCCGCCGTCTCCCTCAACGCCCAGCCGCTCCGTGACGGCATATTCGTCCTCCGGATTTGGTACCAAGACGGGCTGTAATTTACTGCGCGGCAAAGCCTCCTCGTACCCCGGTATGCGGAATATGCACCTATCGGCGCACATCACCCGCGCCACCCCGGAGGGGTAACGCTTGATGATGGTATTGCACCGGATACCGTCCGGTGGAACGCTGCCCGGTAATAAGTGGTTTTCTGGTACGAATTCCCTCATGGCTCTGCTGCTGACGAAATTCTGTCCCTATATCAAGTAAAGGGGGGCCGCATCCGTATCTTTCGCCGCCCGCATGGGGCCCGGCGCAGCAAGCGCCGGGGCCCGCCCTCGGGCGGCGTTGTTCCGCGCGGCCATCGGGCCGCTGCGGAACATCTGCGGTATGCGCGGCAGTGCGCGCCCCTCTCGCTCCGGCTGCCGCCCGCCGCCCTGCCCTCGCGGGCGCTGGCGGCGGCCCGCCGTCGCTCGGGGCTTCGCTGGGCCTTGCCCGTCGGGTTCCCCTCCGCGCGGCCCGCTCCGCCTGTCGGGCGCGCGCCGCGCCCGTCGCTCGGGGGCCTTGCCGCCCGCTGCCCGTCGGGCCTCCCTCCGCGCTGCGGCGCTCCGGCTGGCCCGGTTCCTCGGGCCGTTTCCCTTGCCCGGCCTTGCCCTCCGGGCGGCTGCGGGCTGCCTTGCGTCGCCCTTGCGCCCCTCCGGGCGCGGCCCTTGCGCCCCGCGGGCCGGGGGCGGCCCTCGCGGGCCGCTCCTCGCTTCGGCCCGGCCCGCTGCGGCGGGCCGCTGCGGCGCTTCGCGCCTTGCCCTCGCTCCTCCCGCGCGGGCGCTGTGCGGGCCTGCGGCCCGCGCTTTTACGCGCCGCGCCCGCGCGTCTTTGGGGCTGGGGGTCGTGGGCCCTGCGGGGCCCGTGTTGTTCATGGCCGCCAGCGGCGGCCATACAGCCGCCCAAAACTTGATAGGAACAAAAAAAACAATCCGGCGCACCCCCTCCGGGGTACCACCG
Organism: uncultured Eubacteriales bacterium; assembly: GCA_900551355.1. Classification (GTDB taxonomy): domain Bacteria; phylum Bacillota; class Clostridia; order Oscillospirales; family Oscillospiraceae; genus Vescimonas. The sequence continues at coordinate 1,697 of URVR01000059.1, forward strand.
AATTGAACAAAACGGCCATATATTTTGTTCAATTAAGTATACCCTCGCATTTTCGGCAGGCGCTTCCCTCCTGGCATCGTATCAGCGTTTTACGGCGCTGTCAAGATTGAACAAAATAATTGTTCTTGTTCAGTCCGTGCAGCAGCGGTGGTCTTCGGTGGAACTGCGTCTACCTGGCAAGCTGCTCAACGATACAAGCCTACTATCTGGCAGCGTGTGTGACTACTGTTCACACACGCTGCCTTTTTCCCGCGCAAACAGAACTTGCAGCAAGCGTCTCTTTTGCGCTCTCCCCTGCACTCCTCTCTGGTAGATGTCTCCAGCATAGACGAAAGCACCGGCCTGATGGTCGGTGCAACAGCAAAGGACGGCTTGCGCCGTCCTTTGCTGTTGCTCATTCATTTCTTCTTTCTCGGCTTCGGCAGCGGCGTGGCGCCCTCGGCGAGCCGCAGCACCTGCTCCGTCAGCTCACGATCCTCCACGTCCAGCATGTAGTGCTCCTTCGCCCCCTCGTAGGGGCAGCCGCAGGGTGCATCCCGCATCAGATCGTCCAAAACCGGCAGTTTTTTCACAAAAACCGTGTTATCACACACCAGAAGTACCGGTTTTTCGTTGAGATACACCATGTACTCCCCGAACATTTTCCGGCTGCGCACGTCCCACAGCGGCGGGAGCTGCTCCAGCACAAAGGCCAGATAATCGGCGGATGTCGCCATGTGTTTACGCCTTCAGGCAGCGCAGCACGGCCATCAGGATGGAGTAGTACTTGCTGTCAGGCGTATCGGCGCGGCTGGTAATGATCACCGGGCAGGACGCGCCGCAGATGGTGCTGGCCATGGTCTTCCCCGCAATGTAGGTGCAGGCCTTGTACAGCACGTTGCCGATCTCGATGAACGGCACCAGCAGGATGTCCGCCTGACCGGCCACGGGATCGTGGATGGCCTTGTGCTTCACGGACTCCATGGAGATGGCGCCGTCCAGCGCCAGCGGGCCGGAGATGATGCAGCCCTCCACGCCCCGCTCCGCGATGGCCTTGGCAGACACGGTGGACGGCATCTTGTCGGTCACGTTTTCCACGGCGGACAGCACGGCCACCTTGGGGCAGTCGATGCCCAGCGCGCGGGCCACAGGCAGCGCGTTCTCCACGATGCCGATCTGGGTCTCCACATCGGGGGCGATGTTGATGGCGGCATCGGTGATCATAATGAAGCGGCCCTCATACTCAAAAATGCCGCACTGGCTGACAAGACGGCGGCCGCCGGTGGGGATCAGGCCCGTTTCCTTGTTCAGGATGGCGCGGGCGAAGTTGGAGGTCTGCAGGATGCCCTTCATGGGGATGTCGGCCTTCCCTTCCCGCACCAGCTGCACGGCGACCTTGGCGGCCTCCAGCTCCTCACCGTCGAAGTCCACAATCTCGTAGTCCTTCTCGCTCTCGCCCATCTCATGCAGCATGGCGATGATCTCGTCCTTCTTGCCCACCAGTGTGCCCTCGACAACACCCTTGCGGCGTGCGTTCACCACGGCGGACAGGGCCGGCTCGTCATGGGCATTGGCCAGCGCGATGCGCTTTTTCATATTCTGGCTCAGCACATAGTTTTCCAGTTCCTTGAAATTGGTCAGCATATCGGTATACCTCCACGAAATTTGTTCCGGTTCTCGCTGTTCATGCTTTGATGCGGCCTATTATACGCTTTTCCCCGGCAAAAGACAACCATGCCGGAAACATTTTCTTGCAAACCGCACTGTTTTAGGGTATACTGATGAAAATATATGCAGGAGGTCCTCCAATGTTCTGGGATATTCTTTTCTACGGCATCATCATCGTGGGCGCCGTTCTGATGATCGCGCTGACGGCCTATCGCATCGACTGGGCCAGACATCCCGAGAAGTATAAGGACATTGCCGAGGACCCGGAAAAGCTGGCCTACCGCCAGAAGAAGGAGGCGGACAAAAAGGCCGCCGCCAAGAAGGCCAAGGAGAAGGAAAAGGCCCTGAAGCGCCAGAAGCGGGTGGACAAGGTCAACCACTACCGCGCCATCAACGGCAAGGGTCCCATTGGTCTGGACGGTAAGCCTAAGGACACCAAAAAGAAAAAGTGACGCAAAAGCACCGCGGCGTATGCCGCGGTGCTTTTCTCATCCTTCAGTCGTTCTTTTCGCCGCACAGCAGCTCCGTCAGCTGCGCGTACAGCCGCTCCGGCTCCCGCTGGAACCGCCGGGCCAGTCCGTCCGCCGTAGGGCGGTCCGCCACCATCAGCTGCAGCTCCATCAGCTGGTCCACATCGTCATGCAGCGCCAGCGTCACCGTGTACGTCCCGTTCTCCCGCTCTGTCACGCGGCTCTGCACCTGGGCGCGCCGCAGCGCCGCCCGGTTGTAGGCAGCGATGTTCTTATCCGACCGCTGCCGCACGGAGTACGGCAGGCTGGACTCGCAGATCTGGCTGTTCTTCAGCCCCTTCTCCGTGATGACATACCGTCCGTCCTCCGTCAGGCGCAGATGCTCCGTTTTCACCAGATCGTTCAGACACTCGGCATAGTCGAAATAGTCGATGCCGTCGTCGCACATGGTCAGATCCTGCATCTCTGCCGGTGCCAGCGGCTCCGTGACCCGGGCCGCGATATATAAAATGAGGAACTTGATCTCCAGCTTGTCCTGGATGAAGCCGATACCCATGGTGGCTCCCCTCCCCTGCGGTTTTTCTCTATTATACGCAAACCCGCCGGATTTGTAAAGAGCTGACCCCCGCAAGCCTCGAAGGGAGCCGCGCCGGATGGCGCGGCTCCCCCGTTCTCAATGGCAGGCGCAGTAATTGCGCGTACTGTTGTAGTCGTTGGGCGCTTCCACCGTGTTGGGCGGGAAGAACTCGTTGACCGGGAACGCCACGCTGCGGAACAGGCCGCAGGGATCCTCCTGCGCGTCGCAGGGACACTCGGACTGGGGCACGCAGTAGTCGTACACCGGGATCAGCAGCTGCGTATCCCGCTCCAGCCGCACCAGCGTGAACTGCCCCAGCGTCACATAGAACCGCCGGCTGGCGCTGTCGTCAAACACCAGCTCCTGCCCGAAGCTCTGGGCGATGAAGGACGGGATCTCCGTCAGCCGCCCGCAGTCGCAGGTCGGCGCCGGCGGGCAGTCCGTCACCTTGGTGTCCAGCACGATGGGATCCACCGCCTCCACCACGGCGATGGGCAGATTCGTCCGCATCCGGCTGGGAATGTCCAGCTCATCGAACGCCGTGTCGGAGGAGAAGATCTTGGCGTTCCCCTCGCTGCCGAACAGGATGCAGCGCTTGTCGAACACGCACAGGCCCTCGGCCTCGGTATAGCGGGGCGTACCGGTGCAGACCTGCAGCGTCACCCGGTAGAAAAACCGCATGTCGATGGAGTAGAACCCCCGGTTGAACGTCACCGGCTCCACATCCGTGTAGATATACAGCAGCTCCGCCGTGCCGCCCTTGATCATCTGGGAGGTGCTCAGCACTCCCTGGGCGGTCACGGTGGGATAAAACCGCAGATCCTCCACACAGTCCTTGTCGCGGCAGGAATCGAAGATCTTCCGTGTATGGACGCAAACGGACTCGCGCACGCTGCTCAGATCGCAGACCGGGCCCGGCATCAGATTCTCAGGCATGGTATGACCTCCTAATAAGTACTGAAAGAATGGCTCTTTCAATACAGTGTATGCCCGAGACGCGCAAAGGTGCGGCGCTGCCGCGCCGCACCCGAAGCCGTTATTTCTGCCGTACCACCACGTTCTCGTCGCCCAGCCACTCCCGGCACTCCTGCAGGAACGCCGGATGGTTCAGGCACGTCGTGCCCAGCATCTTCCCGGTGTCCGCCAACCGCACCTTCAAGGGCGTGTCGCCCTCGAACATGGTCATCACAAGGCTGATGTGCCGGAACTCCCGGCTGTCCATGCCGGGCATCTTCAGATAGATGACGGACTTCTCCTTCGGCGGCTCCCGCCGCATCTCCGGTATGGCCGTGCCCTGCTCCAGCGGGTAGATGCTGTCGCACATGATCTGGGGCGGCTTTTCGTCCCGGACAGACAGCCGGCCCTTTACCAGTACCGGCGTGTTCACCGCCATATAGCTGCCGCACTGGTCGATGGTGCGGCTGAAGCACAGCAGCTCGATGGCCGCCGTCTCGTCCTCCACCATGACATAGGCCATGAGGGAGTTGTTCTTGGTAGTGCGTGTCTTGCTGGACACCACGATGCCCGCCGCGGTGACGCTCTGCCCGTCGGCGAACCGCACCGGCCCGTCCTCCCCGGCAAAATCGTCCAGTATCTCGTGGATGGGCACAGCCCCCAGCTGCCGGGCCAGCGGCCGCCGGTCGGTCATGGGATGGCCCGACAGGTACAGCCCCGTCGTCTCCTTCTCCATGTGCATCCGCTCCGTGGCGGAGTACTCCGGGATGTCCGGCAGCTGGAGCTGGGAGCTGTCCTCCCCGCCGGAGGCAGCGGCCATGCCGAAGAAGTCCAGCTGGCCCTCCACGTTCTGCCGCCGGGTGCTGCCGATGCTGTCCAGCACCGTCTCATACACGGCGATGAGCTGGGAACGCCTGTCCCCCAGACTGTCGAAGGCGCCGCTGCGGATCAGATTCTCCACCGCCCGCTTGTTCATGTCGCCGCAGTCGTACATCCGCTGGCAGAAATCCTGGAAGGACTTGAACAGTCCCCCCTGCTCCCGCTCCTTCACCACCGACAGGATGAAGCCCCGTCCGATATTCTTGATGGCCACCAGGCCGAACCGGATGCCCTCCGGCTCCACGGTGAACCGGTCGTAGGAGCGGTTCACGTCCGGCGGCAGCAGCGCGATGCCGCAGTCGCGGCACTCGCCGATGTACCCTGCCACCTTGTCGGAGTTGTCCAGCACGCTGGTCAGCAGCGCCGCCATGTACTCCTTGGTGTAGTGGCACTTGAAGTACGCCGTCTGGTAGGCCACCACCGCGTAGCTAACGGCGTGGGCCTTGTTGAAAGCGTAGTTGGCAAAGTCGAAGATCTCATCGTAAATGGCCTGCGCCGTGGCCTCCTCGATACCGTTGGCGATGCAGCCGGGGATGCCCCGCTCCGGGTCGCCGTAGACAAAGGCGTGCCGTTCCTTCTCGATCTCCTTGGCCTTCTTCTTGCTGATGGCCCGGCGCACCATGTCCGCCTGTCCCAGCGAGAAGCCGCCCAGCTCCTGAAAAATGCGGATGACCTGCTCCTGATACACGATGCACCCGTAGGTCACGGACAGAATGGGGATCAGCTTGGGGTGCTTGTATGTCACCAGCTTGGGGTCGTGCTTGCAGGCGATAAAGCGCGGGATGGACTCCATGGGTCCCGGCCGGTACAGGGCGATAACGGCGGTGATATCCTCGATGTTCTGGGGCTTCAGCCCCACGCACACGCCGGTCATGCCGGTGGACTCGATCTGGAACACACCCGCCGTCCTGCCCTGAGAGATCATCTCATACGTCTCCGGGTCGTCGTCGGGGATATCCGCCAGCCGGAAGTCCGGCTTGTACCGCTGCACCAGCTTCACCGCGTCGTCCAGCACCGTCAGGTTCCGCAGACCCAGGAAGTCCATTTTCAGCAGGCCCAGCTCCTCCAGCGTGGTCATGACGTACTGGCACACCACGGCGTCGTCGTTCCGCGCCAGCGGCACATATTCATATACCGGCCGCTTGGTGATGACCACGCCCGCCGCGTGGGTGGAGGCGTGGCGGGGCATGCCCTCCAGCGCCATGGCCGTGTCGATGAGCTTTTTCACCCGCGGGTCGTCCCGGTACAGGTCGGCCAGCTGCCGGCTGAGCTTCAGGGCGTCCTGCAGCGTGATGTGCAGCGCCCCCGGCCCCGCCGGCACCAGCTTGGCCACCACGTCCACCTCGGCGTAGGTCATGTTCAGGGCGCGTCCCACGTCCCGGATGGCGGCCCGGGCCGCCATGGTGCCGAAAGTGACGATCTGGGCCACATGGTCGTCGCCGTACTTGCGGCGGACGTAGTCCACCACCTCGCCCCGGCGGGTGTCGCCGAAGTCCATATCAATATCGGGCATGGACACCCGCTCCGGATTCAGGAACCGCTCAAAGTACAGGTCGTACTTCATGGGATCGATGTCCGTGATCTCCAGGCAGTAGGACACCATGGAGCCTGCGGCGGAGCCGCGCCCCGGCCCTACGGGGATATCCACGCTCTTGGCGTAGCGCACGAAGTCGGACACGATGAGGAAGTAGTCGGTGAACCCCATCTTCTCGATCATGTCCAGCTCATAGTCCAGCTGCTTGCGGTAGTCCGGCCTGCTGCCGCCGTACCGCTTGGCGAACCCCTCGTCGCACAGCTTCCGCAGATAGGTGGGCGAGTCGTAGCCCTCCGGCAGCTGGAACTCCGGCAGGTGGTACTTGCCGAAGGTAAACTCCAGCTGGCACATGTCCGCGATGCGCTGTGTGTTGGCCACCGCGTCGGGATACCCCGCAAACAGTGCCTCCATCTCCTCCGTGGAGCGCAGGTAGAAGTTCCGCGGCTCATAGCGCATCCGATTGGCGTCGTCCACGGTCTTGCCCGTCTGGATGCACAGCAGCACGTCGTGGCTCTCGGCGTCCTCCTTCCGCAGATAGTGGGCGTCGTTGGTACACACCAGCGGGATCCCCGTCTCGCTGTGGATGCGCAGCAGCTGTCGGTTCACCTCGGTCTGATCGGCGATGCCGTGGTCCTGCAGCTCCAGATAAAAGCTGTCCTCCCCGAAGATGTCCCGCATGGTCAGGGCGTATTCCTTCGCCCCGTCATAGTCGCCGTTCAGCAGCCTGCGGGGTATCTCGCCGGCCAGACACGCCGACAGGGCGATCAGCCCCTCGGAATGCTGGCGCAGCAGGTCCATATCGATGCGGGGCTTGATGTAAAAGCCCTCTGTGAAGGCCTGGCTCACCATTAGGACAGGTTCCGATAGCCCGTCTCGTTTTTGCACAGCAGCACCAGATGGCGGGACTCGGCATCGAATTCATGCTGCTTGTCGAAGCGTGTCCGCCGCGCCACATAGACCTCGCACCCGATGATGGGGTGGATGCCCTCCTTTTTGCAGGCGCGGTAAAAGTCGATGGCGCCGTACATCACGCCGTGGTCTGTAATGGCCACCGCGTTCTGCCCCATCTTCTTCACCAGCGCCGGCAGATCCCGTATCCGGCACGCGCCGTCCAGCAGACTGTACTCCGTATGGACGTGCAGATGTACAAATCCCATGCTCTCCCCTGTTCCTCTCTGTTACTTGCCCAGCTCCTCCAGCATATCGCACAGCAGCTCTACGCCGGACACCACCAGCGTCCGGCAGTGATGGGTCACGCCCAGCTCCCTGGCCATGTCCGTGGCGTCCAGCTCCTTCTCCGCCAGCAGGTCGCGGCAGTCCAGCTTGTGGAATCGCTCCGTGTACCGCCGCTGGAAGCCCTGCGTCAGCTCCGTGGAGCGCTTCTTCCCCGCCGCGCCGTTTTCCAGTGTGCTGGGATATGCCATGCCCAGCACCACAGCCGCGGCGTTCACCACGCCGCATATGCCGCCGCAGCGCAGCCCGGCGCCGAAGCCGCTGGCCAGCGCCATGCTCTGCTCCTCCGAAAGGCCGGTGACGTCCGTAAACGCCAGCAGCACGCACTGCCCGCAGTTCAGCCCCTTTTCGTGATATTCCTTGGCCCGCAGGCACCGTTCTCTCTTTGTCATAGCTCGTTGGCCTCCTCCATCAGCTTGCGCATCCGATGATTGATGCATGATTTTGTCACCGGCGGATCGCATCGCTCCGCCAGCTGCGTC
>URVR01000060.1 GCA_900551355.1 uncultured Eubacteriales bacterium
CTCCCACCTGGACGCCACCACCGTGCTGAGCCGTAAGATCGCGGAGCAGGGCATCTACCCCGCCGTAGACCCACTGGAGTCCACCTCCCGCATCCTGGAGCCGGATATCGTGGGCGAGGAGCATTACAACATCGCCCGCGCCGTCCAGTCCACGCTGCAAAAGTACCGTGAGCTGCAGGATATCATCGCCATCCTGGGTATGGAGGAGCTCAGCGACGAGGATAAAAAGACCGTCGCCCGCGCCCGCCGCATCCAGCGCTTCCTGTCCCAGCCCTTCTATGTGGCGGAGAAGTTCAGCGGCGCCCCCGGCGTGTTCGTCCCCCTGCACGAGACGCTGCGCGGCTTCAAGGAGATCCTGTCCGGCAGCATGGACGAGTATCCCGAGGCGGCCTTCTTCAACGCCGGCACCATCGACGATGTGATCCGCAAGGCGGAGCAGATGAAGAAAGGCGGCATGTGATGGCGGCCCCGTTCCATCTGGATATTCTGGCGGCCAGCGTCCCCTTCTACCGGGGTGACTGCGTGTCGCTGGTGGTGCCAACCACCGACGGCGAGTTCGGTATTCTGGCAAACCACAGCGACGCTGTGGGCGCCATCTGCGCCGGCGAGCTGCGGTTCGAGACGGCGGAGGGCGAGCATCGCCGCGCCGCCGTGGCGCCCGGCCTGTTCAAGATCGAGGACGGCCGCGTGCTGCTGCTGGTGGACGCCGCCGAGCGTCCGGAGGACATCGACGTGAACCGCGCCCTCCGCGCCCGCGAGGAGGCGGAGGAGCAGCTGCGGCAGAAGCGCAGCATGGCGGAGTATCAGCTGGCCCAGGGCAATCTGGCCCGCGCCCTGAACCGCCTGCGCGTCAGCGGCAGAGGATAAGATCGCATAAAAAGAGCGCTGCGGCTGTGCCGCAGCGCTCTTTTTATATGCATTTCGTTTTCAGATGCCCAGCTTCTCCAGCGCCGCCATCCGCAGGCAGATGCAGAACACGGCGATGGCCTGCTCCAGCTCCGCCACCGGCGGGAAGGAGGGGGCGATACGGATATTGCTGTCGTTGGGGTCGATGCCGTAGGGGAACGTAGCCCCCGCGCCGGTCATGGTGACGCCCGCCTCCCTGCACAGGGCCAGCGTCCGCTTGGCACAGCCGGGCATGGTGTCCAGACTGACGAAATAGCCGCCCACAGGCCGCTTGTAGTCCGCGATGCCCAGCGGCGCGATCTCCCGATCCAGACCGTCCAGCACCGCGTGGAACTTGGGCGCGAGAATGGCTGCGTGCTCCTTCATCAGTGCCAGCGTGTGCGCCCGGTCCTGAAGGAACAGCACATGCCGCAGCTGGTTGATCTTGTCAAAGCCGATGGTCTGGACGTTGATGAGCTTGGTGAGATAGGCGATGTTGGCCTCGCTGGCCGCCATCACTGCCACGCCCGCGCCGGGGAATGTCACCTTGCTGGTGGACGCGAACTCGTACACCATGTCGGCGTTGCCGTACTGGGCGCACAGACCGATGATGTCGGGGAAGGGCACGAAGCCGCAGTCGAACTCGTGGATGCAGTAGGCGTTGTCCCACATCAGCATGAAGTCCGGGGCGGCGGGCTTCATGGCCGCCAGACGGCGGACGGTCTCCTCCGAGTACACCACGCCCTCGGGGTTGGAGTACTTGGGCACGTTCCACATGCCCTTCACCGCCGGGTCGCGGATCAGCTCCTCCACCATGTCCATGTCGGGGCCGTCGGCGGTCATGGGCACGGAGATCATCTCCGCGCCGAAGCTGGCCGTCACCTTGAAGTGCCGGTCATAGCCGGGCACCGGGCAGATCCACTTCACCTTGTCCAGCTTGCCCCAGGGCTTCTCGCTGTGGAGCAGACCGTGGGTGAACGCCTTGGAGATGGCGTCGTACATCAGCTGCAGGCTGGCGTTGCCGCCCACGAATACCTGCTCCGGCTTGCAGCCCAAAATATCCGCGAACAGCCGCCGCGCCGCGGGGATGCCCGCCACCTCGCCGTAGTTCCGGGTCTCCACGCCGTCGGACACGAACTGCTCCGGCTTTGTCAGCAGCCCGAAAATGGGCGTCACCAGATCCAGCTGCTCCCGTCCCGGCTTGCCCCGTGCCATATTCAGCGACAGATGGAGCGCCTTGGCGTCCTGGTATGCCGCCTGCAGGGCCGCGTATTCCGCCTGCCGCTCGGGCAATGTCATCTCTGCATATTTTTTCTTCATGATGAAGGACCTCCGCCGTATTTTTTTGCGATTATACACTGTTTGCCGTCCCTTGGCAATCACTTTTTTCGGATGTCGTAGATGTCCGTCCGCCGTGCCGACAAAATGGGAAGCTGCCCGCGTATGGCGGACACCTGCTCCAGCTCCAGCTCCGTCACCGCCACCTCCTCGCCTGCGCCGCACTGATGGAGCACCGTGCCCCACGGATCGCAGACGATGGAGTGGCCCCACGCCACATAGGACGCCGTTTCGTCCCGGGCGGGGGAGACGCCCACGGTGAATAGCTGCTCATCCACGGCCCGCTGCCGGAACAGCAGCTCCCAGTGGGCCGGGCCAGTGGTCATGTTGAAGGCCGCCGGCACCACCAGCACCTGCGCGCCCTCCATCGTCATCAGCCGCGCCAGCTCCTGGAACCGCAGGTCGAAGCAGATGCAAAGCCCCATCCTCCCCCACGGCGTGTCGAACACCGTCACCGTGTCGCCCGCCGTCAGGGTGTCCGACTCCCGGAACCGCTGGCCGCCGGCCACGTCGATGTCAAAGAGGTGCATTTTCCGGTGCCGGGCCGCGCAGCGCCCGTCGGGACGGAACACATAGCTGGTGTTGTACACCCTGCCGCCGTCCAGCTCCGGGAGGGAGCCGCCCACCACCCACAGGCCGTTTTCCGCCGCGGCCCGGGACAGCATCCGGTACGCCTCACCGCCCTCCGCCTCGCCGTAGGCGCGGAAGCAGCCGTTGTCGTAGGGACAGCAGAACATCTCCGGCAGCACCGCCATGTCCGCGCCCTTCACGCTGGCCAGCAGCGCCTCCGCATGGCGGAGGTTTTCCGCCTTGTCGGGTTGTACCCGCATCTGTATCTGTGCAAGCTTCATGCCTTTATACCTCACTTATTGCAACAACTTGCGTCAATAGTATTCCCGCAGCACCAGCTCGGTCACGCCCTCGCTGACGCTGACCAGACGCTTCACCTGGCTGCGCCGCCCGTAGGTCAGCCACAGCATGTCCCGGATAGCCGTGCCGCCGCGATAGCCGTGGATCAGCCGCAGCCGGTAGGTGCCCGCGCCGGCCCGGCGCAGGGCTGCGTCCACCGCGATCTGCGCCTGATAGGTATTCATGCCGTGGAGATCCAGCTCCACCACACCGCCGGTCATGACAACACCTCCTCTCATTTGCCCTAATCATACGGGAAATGAATTGTGTTTTCAACCGTTTTGTGGTAAAATACCCCGGAATAAAAATCGCGGGGTGGCCTATGAACATTCTGGTGGTATCCGATTCCCACGGAAAGGTGGACAAACTCATACAGGCGGTGGAGCAGACCCATCCGGACTATGTGCTCCATCTGGGCGACTGCCAGCGGGATCTGGAAAAGCTGCGGCAGGCGTTTCCCATGCTGCCCATGGAGGGCGTGCCGGGAAACTGCGACTACGGCAGCTGCGACCAGCCGGAGCGGCTCACAGAGCTGGGCGGCGTGCGTATCCTCATGCTCCACGGTCACACACGGGGCGTGAAGTCCGACGTGATGCGGGCGGTGTGGGCCGCCCGGGAGTGCGGCGCGCAGGTGCTGCTGTTCGGCCACACCCATCGTCCCATGGTGGACAACGACGGCACACTGCTGGTGCTGAATCCCGGCGCCGCCGGCGACCCGCTGCGCCCCACCTGCGGCATCCTCACCATCGAAAACGGCAAAGCGGACGTCCGGACGCTGAACCTCTGAAAGGAGCAACACTATGCTGACCATCGGCTGTCACCTCTCCGCCTCCGACGGCTTTCTGGCCATGGGGCGGACGGCGCTGGATATCGGCGCCAATACATTCCAGTTTTTCACCCGCAATCCCCGGGGCAGCAAGGCCAAGGCCATCGACCCCGACGACGCGGCGGCGCTGCTGGCGCTGCTGGCGGAAAACGGGTTTGGGCCGCTGGTGGCCCACGCGCCCTACACCATCAACCCCTGCTCCAGAACGGAGCACACCCGGGAGTTTGCCCGCATGACCCTGGCGGATGACCTGAAGCGCATGGAGCATCTGCCCGGCAATTACTACAACTTCCACCCCGGCAGCCACACGGAGCAGGGGACGGAGGTGGGCATCGGCCAGATCGCCGATACCCTCAACGCCATCCTCAAGCCGGAGCAGCACACCACGGTGCTGCTGGAAACCATGTCCGGCAAGGGTTCGGAGGTGGGCGGCCGCTTCGAGGAGCTGCGGGAGATCATGGACCGCGTGGCGCTGGGCGACCGGCTGGGCGTCTGCATGGACACCTGCCACATCTCCGACGCGGGGTATGACATCGCCGGGGACATCGACGGCGTGCTGACGGAGTTTGACCGGGTCATCGGCCTTGCAAAGTTGAAGGCGGTGCATATCAACGACAGCATGAACCCGCTGGGTGCCCACAAGGACCGCCACGCCCGTATCGGCGAGGGATATCTGGGGGAGGCGACCTTTGGCCGCATCATCAACCACCCGGCGCTGCGGGAGCTGCCCTTCATTCTGGAGACGCCCAACGATCTGGCGGGCTACGCCCGGGAGATCGCGCGGCTGCGGGAGCTGAGGGCGGAATGATGCTGCGCATATCGGCACTGCTTCTGGGCCTGCTGGGGCTGGCAGGACTGTATTTTCATTCCACGCTGCCGGCGACAGGCCATATCCGCCCCGGCTTTTTCGTGTTCTATACCAATCTCAGCAACCTGCTGCTGGCGGTGTACCAGCTGGCGCTGGGCGTCAGCAGCTGGGCGCCCCAGGGCGGTGTGTTCCGGTGGCTCAGCTCCCCCGGCGTCGCCCTGAGCATGACGCTGTGCATCTTCGTGACCCACCTCATCTACCAGTGGGTGCTGGTGCCCTCGGCCAGAAAGCGCGGCAAGGCCCTGTCCGACATCGGCTTCAGCAGCTTCGGCAACCTGTGCGTCCACTATATCGTGCCATGGCTGACGGTGGCACAGTGGCTGCTGTGGCAGGACAAATCCGGTCTCACTGTCGGCCACGCCGTGTGGTGGCTGGTGCTGCCGCTGTCCTACTTCGCCTTCGGCATGGTGCGGGGCGCCACAGGGAGGCCCATCGGCCACACGAAGCACTGCTACCCCTACCCCTTCATGGACCCGCAGGTGATGGGCCGGCGCTTCTGGCCGGTGATCCTGCTGCTGATCGCGGCGTTTTTTGCCCTGGGCTGCCTGTTCGTGTGCATCGGACGGCTGCTGTAAACGTGAAGAAGGAGCGCGCATGGGATGTCCCATGTGCGCTCCCTTTTTGCGTGCATGACTGGCTCAGTAGCCGATGCGGCGGTCCACATACCGCGCCAGCGGTCTGCCGGCGGCGTAGTTCTCCAGATCCTCGCAGAACAGCGCCACGTTCTTGTCCCGGGTATAGCCCAGACTCATCTGCCCGGAGATGTGGGGCGTGATCAGCAGGTTTCTGGCCTCCCACACCGGGTCGCCGTCGGGAATAGGCTCCCTGGCGAACACGTCCAGCGCCGCGCCCGCCAGCCTCCCGGCGTTCAGCGCCTCCACCAGCGCAGGCTGGTCGATGGCGGTGCCCCGGCCCACGTTGACCACATAGGCCGTCTCCGGCAGCAGAGCAATGCGCTGGCGGGACAGGATGCCCACAGTGTCCGGCGTGGAGGGCAGCGCCATCACCAGAATGTCGGTGTCCGGCAGCAGATCGTCCAGCTCGTCGTGGGTGTACACGCCGTCAAAGGCGGGATCGGCGGCTTTTTTCGTGCGGCGGACGCCCCGGATGGACTTGGCGCCCATGGCCTTGGCCCGGCGCGCGAACTCCGTGCCGATGTCGCCGGTGCCCAGCACGGTGATGGTGCTGCCGATGATGGAGCGCATGGGCACCACCTGCCCCCAGTGATGGGCGTCGGCATCCCGCACATAGGCGGGGGCGTGGCGCAGCAGCATCAGCGTCACCATGATGAGGTGTTCTGCGATGGTGACGCCGTAGGCGCCGGAGGAGTTGCTGAGCATCACGTCCGGCGAGGGGTACAGGGCGTCGTCCAGATAGGCGTCCACCCCGGCGAAGTTACCACAGAACCACTTCAGCCCCGTAAAGCTCTTCAGGTCGGCGGGCTTGGGCATGCCGTACAGCACCTCATACTGCCCGGCCTTCTCCGCCGGCACGCGGCTGTCGGGATAGTAGTCCGCCGCGAAGCCGCAGCGTGCGGCGGTGCTGTCGATCAGCACGTGATGGGACGGCTCCAGAAAATTTCCGAGAACGGCGATCTTTTTCATCTGTATACCTCCAGTAGTTTTTCCGCGCAGCGCATACCGTCGGCGGCTGCGGACAGGATGCCGCCGGCATAGCCGGCTCCCTCGCCGCAGGGGTACACGCCGCGAATATTGGCCTCATAGTGTTCGTCCCGCACCAGCCGCACCGGGGAGGAGGAGCGTGTCTCCACGCCGGTGAGCAGGGCGTCCGAGTCGTCGTAGCCCTTCAGTCTCCGGCCCAGCTCCGGCAGCGCCAGCGCCAGCGTCTCGCTGATGAACGGCGGCAGGCAGCGGTGCAGATCGGTATAGGTGACGCCCGGCAGATAGCTGGGCGCCACGTTCCCCGGCCCCGCGGAGGGGCGGCCCGCCAGAAAGTCCTCCACCCGCTGACAGGGGGCGCGGTAATCGCCGCCGCCCAGCGCGAAGGCGGCGTCCTCCAGCTGCCGCTGCAGCCGTATGCCGGCGAGGGGATGGCTGTCGGGGAAGTCGGCGGGGGTGACGTTCACCAGCAGCGCGCCGTTGATGTTCTCCCGATCCCGGGCGTATTCACTCATGCCGTTGGTGACCACGCGCCGCGTTTCCGACGCGGCGGCCACTACCTGACCGCCGGGGCACACGCAGAACGAAAAGGCGCTGCGCCCGTTGGGCAGGTGGCAGGACAGCTTGTAGGTGGCCGGCGGCAGGGAGGGGTGCCCCGCCAGCCTCCGGTAGCGGGCGGCGTCCACCGCCGTCTGCCGGTGCTCGATGCGCACGCCCACGGCAAAAGGCTTCTGCTCCATGGCAAGCCCCGCGCCGTACAGCATTTCAAAGGTGTCTCGGGCGCTGTGTCCCAGCGCCAGCACCACCTGCCGTGCCGGGAGGGTGTAAAGCGTCCCGCCCTCCCGGACGGTGACGGCCGTCACGGCCCCGTCCTGTACGGTCAGACCCTCCAGCCGTGTGCCGAACCGGATGTCCGCCCCGGCCTCCAGCAGCTGCCGCCGCAGGGCTTGCAGGGCGATATGGAGCTTGTCGGTACCCACATGGGGCAGCGCGTCGGTGAGGATGCTCTCCGGTGCGCCGCAGGATACCAGCTGCTCCATGATGAAGCGGTGCCGCACGTCCCGTGTGCCGGTGTTCAGCTTGCCGTCGGAGAAGGCCCCGGCGCCGCCCTCACCGAACTGGACGTTGCTCTCCGTATCCAGCTCACCGGTGGCCCAGAAACGCTGTACATCCCGCTGCCGCTGCTCCACACAGCGGCCCCGCTCCAGCAGAATGGGCCGCGCGCCGCACCGCGCCAGCACCAGCGCGGCAAACAGGCCCGCCGGCCCCGCGCCCACTACGATGGGGCGCACCTCCGGAGCGGCCACGGGGGCGGGGAGGGCGTACCGCTCCGGCGCATACGCCGTGACCCGCTTGTCCCGGCACCGGCGGAGCAGCGCCGCCTCCTGCGGGGCGGAGACGGCCACGGTGTACACGAAAGTCAGCCCCTCCCGGGCGTCGATGGCGCGGCGCAGCACCGTCAGGTCTGTCAGCACCGACGGCTCTACCCGCAGCAGCCGGGCGCACTTGGACAGCAGCGCCGCCTCCGGCTCCCCCGGCAGCAGGCGCAGCTGGTCGATCCGCAGCATGTCTCTCACCTCGTTTTCAAAAAGTTAAAATTTCCAGCGGAAACTTAAAGCTTGGATTAAGGAAACTGCTTATCCTAATAGACATAGAGCAGAAAACAGTTCCCGGCGGCGGTATCATACCACGATTTTCCCGCCGCCACAAGCCAAAAAAGCGGAACTTGCCGAAAAGGAGGCATTCTTTATGTATTACAACGATGATTTCAGAAGCAGAGACCAGTACCGCTACACCAACCGGGATCAGCTGCCCCGGGATGACTACGCCCCCGATCCCAACCGGGTGCCGGTGCAGCCGAAGAAGCAGGGCTTCTTCCACCGCACGGCAGTGAAGGTGACGGCACTGATTCTGGCCTGCGCCGTGGCAGGCGGTCTGGCGGGCTGGGGCGGCGCGGCCATTGCAAAAAGCAGCGGCACCGAAAAGGCCACCATCCAGCAGAGCGATCGCCAGCCGGTGTCGGTGCAGGTCAAGACCGTGGACGGCCAGACCAAAATGGAGCCGGCGGAGGTGTACGCCTCCGTGGTGAACAGCGCCGTATCCATCAACTGCTCCGCTACCAGCACCAACATCTTCGGCCAGACCACCCAGAGCGCCTCCTCCGGCAGCGGCTTCATCATCACCGAGGACGGTTATGTGGTCACCAACTACCACGTTATCAGCGGCGCAAGCTCCGTGCAGGTAACGCTGTACAACGGCGATACCTATGACGCCACCGTCATCGGCGGCGACAGCGACTACGATGTGGCGGTGCTGAAGATCGAGGCCTCCGGCCTGCAGCCCGTGACGCTGGGCGAGAGCGCCGACGTCAACGTGGGCGACACCGTGCTGGCCATCGGCAACCCCCTGGGCGAGCTGACCTTCTCCATGAGCCAGGGCATCGTCTCCAGCTGTGACCGCGCCATCAACGTGGACGGCACCCCCTTCAACATGATTCAGGTGGACTGCTCCATCAACCCCGGCAACTCCGGCGGCCCGCTGGTGAACCTGTACGGCGAGGTGGTGGGCATCGTGTCCGCCAAGTACTCCAGCTACTCCAGCACCACCGTGGAGGGTCTGGGCTTCGCCATCCCCATCAGTGACGTGCGCAGCATCATCACCGACATCATGGAAAACGGCGCCGTGACGGATAAGGCCTATATGGCCATCACCGCCGGCACCATGACCGAGCAGATGGCGGCGCAGTATAACATCGACGTGACCCAGGGCGTGTTCGTCTACTCCGTGGTGTCCGGCGGCGCCGGCGACAAGGCCGGCCTGCGCCTGGGCGACGTTATCACCAAGATGGGCGACAAGACCCTGACCTCCCGTCAGGATCTATCCGCCGCCATGAAGGGCTACCGCGCCGGCGACACCGTGACCCTCACCGTGTCTGTCTCTTATACACATCTCCGAGCCC
>URVR01000061.1 GCA_900551355.1 uncultured Eubacteriales bacterium
ATCTACACTTATGCGATCGTCGGCAGCGTCAGATGTGTATAAGAGACAGTCGCATCGCTCCGCCAGCTGCGTCAGGGACAGCTCCGGGTATTCCAGCCGCAGCGCCGCCGTCTGCTGCAATTTTTCCGGCAGCCGCTTCCACCGCGGGCTGCCCCGCAGCTTCTCGATGGCCGCCACCTGCTCCTGCGCCGCGTCCAGCGTCTTGTTGACGTTGGCCATATCGCAGTTCATGGCCCGGTTGGCGCCGTTGCGGATCTCCTTGTCCACCTTGGCGGTCATGATGTCCATGGCCGCCGCCGGCGCGCCGATCTTCGTCAGCAGATCCTCAATATGCTCCGACTGCTTGAAATAGATGAGGGAGTCCGCCCCCCGCTGCACGGAGCGGGGCAGGAACCCCATCTCCTCCAGCAGCGTGGACACCTCCCGGCTGGCCTGCTTGTGGCTGGTGGCCAGCTCCAGATGATACCGCTTTTCCGGGTCGGTGACACTGCCGCCGGCCAGAAACGCCCCCCGCAGGAACGCCGTCCGGCAGCAGTCCTCCTCCAGAAGCCCGAAGTTCACATGCAGCGCCATGATTTGCTGGGGATCGTACCCCAGCGTGTTGATGACCCGCGCCAGCTTGTCCCGGTCCGTTATGCGGAAGATCAGCTTCCCCCGGCCGTCATGCTCCGGCAGCTGGTCGAATTTCAGAGAGAACGCCTTGTGGAACAGCTTGGGCAGCCGTCCGGCGAACTCCGGATTCTCCGTGATGATCCGCACCTCCGACGGTGTGAACGTATTGCAGTACAGCAGCACGCCGTAGGCCTCCGCCCGGGCGCAGCACTGGCGGGACAGCTGTGTGCGGCACATCTCGCTTTTCGCCTTGAACGCAAAGGACTGCATACCGCCGCCCTCCTCTCACCGTGAAATGTCCCGGTGGCTCTCGGACACCGGATAGCCCAGCCCCCCGATATAGTTGGCCAGATGGTGCGCCACCGCCGTGGAACGGTGCCGTCCGCCGGTGCAGCCCACCGCGATGACCAGCTCCGTCCGCCCCTCCTGCAGATACTGGGGCAGCAGGAACGCCAGCAGCGGCTCCAGCCGCTCCAGAAACCGCCCCGCCGCCTCGGAGGCGAACACATACTCCCGCACCGGCTCGTCCAGCCCCGTCAGGGGCTTCAGCTCCGGCACATAGTAGGGGTTGGGCAGAAACCGCACATCGAACACCAGATCGGCCTCCAGCGGCAGACCGTTCTTGAAGCCGAAGGACATGACGCTGACATTCAGCGCCTGCCGGGTGTCCCCGCCGCCGAAGATGCTCAGCAGCTCACTGCGCAGCTTGGCGGTGGAGAACACGCTGGTGTCCAGCACAAAGTCCGCCCGCTCCCGCACCGGTGCCAGCAGCTCCCGCTCCCGCCGGACGGCCTCCTCGATGGAAAGCCCCTCCGCGCACAGCGGGTGGCTGCGCCGCGTCTCCTTGTAGCGGCTGATGATGACCCGGGTATCCGCCTCCAGAAACAGCATCCGGCACCGGACGCCGTCCTGACGGCGCAGCTTGTCCACCACGTCCACCAGCTGCTGGAACGGCTCCCCGGCCCGGACGTCGTACACCAGCGCCACCCGGTCGTACCGCCCGCCGGAGGCTGTGCAGAAGTTGGCGAACTTCAGCATCATCTCCGCCGGCAGGTTATCCACGATATAGTAGCCAATATCCTCCAAAAAGGTGGCCGCGCGGGATTTTCCGCTGCCGGAAAGTCCCGAAATAATGAGTATCTCCACGTTTTGCTCCTCAGTGTATCACTTTGACCTCCGGCTCCAGCCGGACGCCTGTTTCCTCCCATACGCGCTTCTGTATCTCCGCCATCAGCGCCGTCACATCATCGCAGGACGCGCCGCCCCGGTTGATGACGAAGCCCGCGTGCTTCTCCGACACCTGTGCGCCGCCCACCATCAGGCCCTTCAGGCCGCACTGATCGATGAGCGCGGCGGCATAATAGCCCTCCGGCCGCTTGAACGTACTGCCCGCGCTGGGATATTCCAACGGCTGTGAAGCCTTTCTCCTTGCCATCAGATCATCCATTTTCTCCCGGATGGCGGCAGGCTCCCCCGGCTTCAGCGTGAACACGGCCCGCAGCACCACCGCGTCAGGCCGGTCGGTCAGCAGGCTGTGGCGGTAGGAAAAAGCCAGCTCCTCCCCGGTCAGTGTCCGGATGCCCTCCTCCGGGAACAGCACCACGGCGCTGTGTACCACCTGCCGCATCTCACCGCCGTAGGCGCCTGCGTTCATGCACACCGCGCCGCCCACGCTGCCGGGGATACCGTGGGCAAATTCCAGCCCTGTCAGGCCGTGCTGCTGGGCAAACACCGCTGCCCGGGCCAGTGACGCGCCGGCCTCTGCCGTCACGCGCCCCGCCGCGTCCAGCGATACGCCGGACATGTCCCGTGTGTTCACCACCAGCCGCTCCAGCCCCTCATCGGGGAACAGCAGGTTCGTGCCATTGCCGATGACCAGCGGCGCGGCTCCGCAGGCCCGGGCCTCCTCCATCAGCAGCACCATCTGGCTGCCGTCCCTGGGAAACGCCATGCGCCGCGCTGGGCCGCCGATGCGGAACGACGCATACCTGGCCAGAGGCACGTCGTGCTCATATGTCATGTCCGGCAGATAGTCCGCCGTCCATCGGTCCAATTCCTCGTACCAGCTCATAAACCCTCCTGCGCGGCTCCTATATCCGCTTATTCTTTCCCAGCAGCGCCGCGCCGATGATGCCCGCCTGGTTGCCCAGCTCCGCCTTGACGATACGGGTGCGCCGGTTTTTGCCGCAGGGGATGCTCTCCCGCTCCACGCACCGCTGCACCGGCAGCAGCAGCTGCTCATCCGCCTCGTTGCTGACGCCGCCGCCGATGGCCAGCGTGTCCGGCTGGAACACATTGACCACATTGACCACGCCGCAGGCCAGATAGCTGACGTAATCGTCGCAGACCTGCTGTCCCACGGGGTCGCCCTGCCGCGCCGCGATAAAGGCGGACTGCCCGGACACATGGCCGTCGTTCTCCGCCACCACCCGGGCCAGGATGCTGTCCGGATGGGCCGCCAGCGCCTCCGTCGTCATGCGCTTGAGCGCCGTGGCCGAGGCGTACTGCTCCCAGCAGCCGCGGCGTCCGCAGGGGCACGGCAGACCGTCCTTGACGATAACGGTGTGTCCCACCTCGCCGGCCATGCCGTTGGCGCCGTGGTACACCTTGCCGTTGTGGATGATGCCCGCGCCCACGCCGGTACCCAGCGTAATGGTCACGAAGCGCTTGCTCTCCCGCCCGGCCCCTGCATAGTATTCCGCCAGCGCCGCGCAGTTTGCATCGTTTTCAATATACAGCGGGATGGAAAGATAGTGGTGGAACAGCTTCCGCAGCGGCACGTTCCTCAGCGGCAGGTTGCAGGTGTAGCCGATGGAGCCGGAACGGATCTCCACCGTGCCCGGTACGCCCACGCCCACCGACGCGATCTCGTCCAGCGGTACGCCCGCGCACTTTCCCAGCTCCTGCGTCAGCGACACGATGGTCCACGCCAGCGACTGCTGGTCGGTGATGGAGGCCACCTTCATTTTCTGCACGGCCAGCAGCTGGCCGCTCTCGTCGGCCAGTCCCGCCTTCAGGTTCGTTCCGCCGATGTCCACACCTACATACTTCATTGCTTTGCCTTGTTCTCCTTTATCATGGCGTCCATTTTGCTGTCAAACTGCGTCACAAAATCCCGCGCCGCATTGTAGCCGTACTTCATCTGCCGGTTCTTCATAGTGGCGATCTCCACAATGCCCGCCAGGTTCCGTCCCGGCCGCACCGGGATGGTGACGACGGGCAGCTCCACGCCCAGCATGGCGTATTTCTCCTCGCCCAGGCCCAGCCGGTCATAGAACTTGCCGTCCACCCACTGCTCCAGCTGGATGACCAGATCGATCTCCGTGTCGAACTGCACAGCGCCCATGCCGAACAGCTGCTGCACGTCGATGACGCCCACGCCCCGGATCTCGATGTAGTGCCGGATGATCTCCGGTGCCGTGCCGAACAGGCTGTTGGAGATGCGCCGTATCTCCACGGCGTCGTCCGCCACCAGCCGGTGGCCGCGCTTGAGCAGCTCGATGGCCGTCTCGCTCTTGCCGATGCCGGAGTCGCCCAGGATCAGCACACCCTGGCCGTAAATGTTCATCAGCACGCCGTGCCGGGCGATCTGCGGCGCCATGGCGCGGTTCAGATAGTCGATGAGCTTGCTGGTGACATCCACCGTGGACTCCGCCGAGCGCAGCAGCGTGCGGTCGTGCTTCTCCGCCATCTGCACCAGCTCCGCCGGGGCCTCCATGTCCCGGGCGATGATCAGCGCCGGGAACGGGTAGCTCAGCAGCTTGTTGAACACCCGGGTGCGCTCCGCCTCCGTCATCCGCTCCAGATAGCGCATCTCGCCCCGGCCCAGGATCTGCAGGCGCTTGTCGTCAAAGTAATCGTAAAAACCCACCAGCTGCAGGGCCGGTCGGTTCACGTCCGAAATGGTCACAACGGTGTTGTCAAAATCCCGGCCCTTGTGGAGGATCTCCATGCCGAATATCTCCACCATCTTCTTCAGACTGGCAGGTGTGCGCCTGACTTTTTCCATACAGCTGCCTCCCGTGAGCCGCCTGCCGGAAGCCCCGGCAGGGGCACTGAATATTTGCCTTATATTATATCTTGTATCCCCCTGTTTCGCAACACTTTCCCCTTTCAAAAAAATTTCGTTTTTTTGTCAAATAGTGCTTGCAATTCACTGCGTTATCTGTTATTATATCAAATGCTTGCGATGCAAGCGACCGTATGTTACAACAGCAAGGAGGTGCAACGGATGGCTAAGTGCGAATTTTGCGACAAGGGCGTGACCTTCGGTATCAAGGTCTCTCACTCCCACCGGCGTTCCAATCGTCCCTGGAAGCCCAATGTCAAGCGCGTGAAGGCAGTGATCAACGGCACGCCTCGCCATGTATATGTTTGTACCCGGTGCCTGCGTTCCGGCAAAGTTACCCGCGCGATCTGAGTTGATCAGCGCCTGAACTGTACAGACAAAAGCCCTGCGGAATGATCCGCAGGGCTTTCTTCATGCCGCCGTCCGGATCCACAGACGTAACGGTGCCGGCGCACACGCGGTATATTTCAGGATCCGCTGCATGATGCACTTCATGATGAACGCTTTTTACTGCATGATGCATGCATGATGCAGTAAAAAAAACAGGTGTCCGCATCCCTTACCGGGGGGCGGACACCTGTTTTCATGTATCAGTGATCCGGACGATCTGCTCAGTCCTGCTGCCAGTTATGCCAGACGTTCTGCACGTCCTCATTGTCGTCCAGCATGTCCAGCAGCTTGGTCATGCTGCGGACGTCGTCCTCGTTGGTCATGGTGATGTAGTTCTGGGGCACCATCTCGATCTCGGCGCTCTCGAAGGTGTAGCCCTTCTCCTCCAGTGCCTTGACCACATCGTTGAAGCTGTCCGGGTCGGTGGTGACCTCGAACACGGGGCCGTCGGCCTCCATGTCCTCGGCGCCGGCGTCCAGCGCGTCCATCATGACGGTATCCTCGTCCAGCTCCTCGTCCTCGTTGTTGATGACGATGACGCCCTTGCGGTCAAAGGACCAGCTGACGCAGCCCTGCGCGCCCATGCCCTTGCCGAACTTATCGAAATAGTGGCGGATCTCCGGGGCAGTGCGCTGGCGGTTGTCGGTCAGCGCCTCCACGATGACGGCGATGCCGCAGGGGCCGTAGCCCTCGTAAGTGACGGACTCGTAGTTATCGGTATTGCCGGAGCCAAGCGCCTTGTCGATGGTGCGCTTGATGTTGTCGTTGGGCATGTTGGCCGCCTTGGCCTTGGCCACCACAGTGGCCAGACGGGAGTTGTTGGCAGGGTCGCCGCTGCCGCCCTGCTTGACGGCCACGATGATCTCCTTGGCGATCTTCGTAAAGGTAGCGGAGCGCTTGGCGTCAGCCGCGCCCTTGGTCTTCTGGATATTGTGCCACTTGGAATGTCCGGACATAGTTTACTTCTCCTTTATGCAGTATTGGATGACCTCGCTGCTGTGCGCGGTCGTTTTTATAACGGTGGCCGCGGGGAACGCCTTTTGCAGATACTCCACCAGCGGGGCGCAGATCACATCCTCCGTGGGGAAATGCCCCGCGTCGATGAGGTTCAGCGCCGTGGTATCCAGAAAATCGTGATACCGCAGGTCAGAGGTCACAAAGGTGTCGCAGCCGGCGGCAATAGCCTGGGGAATATAGTCGCCGCAGGCGCCGCCGCCCACCGCCACGCGGTGGACAGGCTTGCCGCAGTCCGTATACCGGAGACCATTGCATCCTAAAGATTCTATCACAAAACGGGTGAACTCCACAAGGGGTATTTCACATTTTAACGTGCCGATCCGCCCGATTTTTTCTTCTGTCAGCGGTGAAAGGCCCTGAAGGCCCAGCTTTTCGGCCAGCACATCGTTGACGCCGCCGTCCGCTGCGTCCAGATTGGTGTGCATGCAGATGGCGGAGATGCGGTTTTCCGCCAGCTTTGTCAGGATGCGGCCCTGCCGGTCGTCGGTGCGCAGGGTCTGGACCGGGTACCAGGTGCAGTTCATCACCGGGTGGTGGGACACGATGAGGTCAAAGCCGCCATCCACAGCCTCCTGCACCACCTGCTCGGTGATGTCCAGCGACACCAGGATGCGGTGCATCTCCCTGCCGGGGTCGCCCACCAAATGGCCCACGTTGTCCCAGCTCTCCGCCAGATGGCGGGGCGCCCAGTCAAAGAGCGACTGCTCCACTTGCTGTACAGTTATCATACTTTACACCTCTTTCTCTCCAGTTCCTCCGCCAGCGCATCCATCCGCGCCGCCTGCGCGGCGGCGTCCGGTGCGCTGCTGCGGCGCAGTCCCTCCGCCGAGCGGCGCAGCTTGGCCGCGTGCTCCGACAGACAGGCGCCGTACAGCGGGTCACCCTCCAGCAGAACACCGCAAAGGGCCTCTGCCTCCGTCAGGGCGCGGTGTGTGCCGCCCGTCACCGTCAGGACGGGATAGAGGCGGCCCTTGTCCTCTACCAGATGCTCCTCTGTAAAGGTATATCCATTGTCAGCCAGCCAATGGCGCAGGTCAGCGGCCTTTGTCATGGGTTGGAGCAGCAGCGTGTGGCGGCCGTCCTTTGTCCACGGGGCGTCCTGCAGGATGGTGATGATGGTCTCGCCGCCCATGCCGGCGATGACGATAACATCCGTCTCCTCCGGGGCGATGGCGGACAGGCCGGGGCACAGGCGGAAGTCGATACCCGCCGCGCCGTACTGCGCCGCTGTGCGGCGGGCATGCTCCAGCGGCTCCGCTCCGATGTCGGAGGCGATGGCGGAGGTAATCCGCCCCTGCTGCAGCAGGGATACCGGCAGGTAGCCGTGGTCAGTGCCCACGTCCGTCAGGCGGCAGCCCTCCGGCACCAGCCGGGCCAGCAGGGCCAGACGGGGCTGCAGGGCCAGTTGCTTATGCTCCATTTCTCTCCCTCAACACAGAAAGCGCCACGCATACAGCCGTATGCGTGGCGGCTCGTCTGTTTATTCCGCGACAGGCTTGTTGGCTTCCTCGTTGACGACAGCCAGCAGCTTGTCCACGTCGATGCCGTGGACGGCGCAGGCCTCCTCCACCGTCTCGCCGCGGGAGGAGGGGCAGCCCAGGCAGTGCATGCCGATGGACAGGAAGATGGGCGCCGTCTGGGGGGCAACATCCAGAATATCACCGATAATGGTGTCTTTCGTGATCTCGATCATGTGAATAACCTCCGTATGATAGTTGTGGGTATAGTATACCCCAATATCCCGTAGGTTTCAACAGGATTTTTGGAAGAAAAGAAAGGATACGCGCCTTTTGGCGCGTATCCTTTTTCATATCATGATCGATAGTGTGCAGAATGACTCAGCCGTTCTCGCGCATCTCAGCGAAGCAGGCGCTGCAATAAACGGGACGGTCGCTCTTGGGCTCGAAGGGCACCTTGGCCTCGCCGCCGCACTTGGCGCAGACAGCGGTGAAATACTCACGGGGACCGCGGGCAGCGTTCTTGCGAGCGTCGCGGCAGGCCTTGCAGCGCTGGGGCTCGTTCTGGAAGCCGCGCTCAGCGTAGAACTCCTGCTCACCGGCGGTGAACACGAACTCCTTGCCGCACTCTTTGCACACTAAAGTCTTGTCTTCGTACATGATTTTACCCTCTCTTTGAGAAAAAATATATTGCGCTCAGCCGTTGCTGATATCGCCGGATAAAAGTTGCCGCGCAATTTTGCGGCGTATGCGCTGCACAGCGTTGTCCACCGACTTGGGGGACTTGCCAACAGTCTCTGCGATCTCACGGCAGGTGAGACCTTCCAAATAAAACCCTAAAATCTTTACCTCGAATTCGGACAACAGCTTGCGGGCGTTTTCCAACAGACTGGCAGCTTTTTCTCTGTCGATCAGGAGCATCTCCGGATCGGCATTGGCAAAAGAGAGATTCGCGTCAAAGAATGAGGGGTCAAGGGGAACTGCGTGGTTCAATGGTGCGTGTTTCCCGGAGGTCGCCGCCTTCAAAACCGAGTAGAGCCGACGGCGGATGCAGGTCTCGGCAAAGGTGTAAAACGAGGCGCCGTGTCCCGGTTCATACTCCCGGATGGCCTTGATGAGGCCGAACATGCCCTCCTGCAGCAGATCCTCGCTGTCGCCCCCCGCCAGAAAATAGGGGCGGGCGCAGCTGCGTACCAGACGGTGATAGCGCGCGGCCAGCACCTCTTCCGCCAGACGGTTCCCCGCCCGGACGGACGCGCACAGTGCCTCGTCGCTCTCTGTCATCAGATGGTCATAATCTGCCCGTGTATCATTCACCATAATGCATTATACCTTTTTACAAAATAATTTGTCAAGTAATTGCGGAAAGTTTGTCAAAAATAACTCAAATTCGACAGTCGTTACCGTCGATATGCCGTATCGATCCTCCCCTTTTGGCGATGCGATGCTTACAAGGAAAGCTGTTCCGGCTCTGGACTGCTGATGTGCAGGTGCTCGTAGGCCTTCCGGGTGACGCAGCGGCCCCGGGGTGTGCGGGTCAGGAAGCCGATCTGCATCAGGTACGGCTCATATACATCCTCCAGCGTGACGGATTCCTCGCCGATAGTGGCTGCCAGCGTATCAAGGCCCACCGGGCCGCCGCCATAGTTTTCGATGATGGCGCGGAGCATACGCCCTGTCTCTTATACACATCTGACGCTGCCGACGATCGCATAAGTGTAGA
>URVR01000062.1 GCA_900551355.1 uncultured Eubacteriales bacterium
GAGATTCCTCTACGTCTCGTGGGCTCGGAGATGTGTATAAGAGACAGGCCAAGAAGCTGGTGACCACCCTGAAGCAGGAGGTGGGGCTGCCCATCCACCTGCACACCCACGATACCACCGGCAATCAGGTGGCGGCGCTGCTGCTGGCTGCCGAGGCCGGCGTGGACGTGGTGGACGTGGCCTGCGCGCCGATGGCGGGGCTCACCAGCCAGCCTTCTCTGGACGCGGTGGTGGCCGCCCTCCACGGCACGGAGCGGGACACCGGCCTTGACCTGCGCCGCGTGCAGGAGCTGAGCAACTACTGGTCCGACGTGCGCCTGCGCTACGAGAACTTCGACCACGGCCTGAAGTCCTCCACCACCGACATCTACCGCTACGAGATCCCCGGCGGTCAGTACACCAACCTCCGCCCGCAGGTGGAGTCTCTGGGCCTCGGCGACCGGTTCGAGGAGGTCAAGGAGATGTACAAGACCGTCAACGACATGCTGGGCGACCCCGTGAAGGTCACCCCGTCGTCCAAGGTGGTGGGCGATCTGGCCATCTTCATGGTGCAGAACGACCTGACGCCGGAGAACATCGTCCAGCGCGGCGAGGCGCTGGCCTTCCCGGATTCCGTGGTGTCCTACTTCAAGGGCATGATGGGTCAGCCCGCCTGGGGCTTCCCCGCGGACCTGCAGAAAGTCGTCCTCAAGGGCGAGCAGCCCATCACCTGCCGCCCCGGCGCCCTGCTGCCCCCCGTGGACTTCGACCAGCTGCGCCATGAGGTGGAGCAGTTCCGCGATGACCCGGAGAAGAAGGATCTCGTCTCCTACGCCATGTACCCCAAGGTCTACGAGGATTTCTGCCGCCACCGCAAGGAGTACGGCTACATCACCCGCATGGGCAGCCATGTGTTCTTCAACGGCATGGCTCTGGGCGAGACGAACAAGATCAACATCGAGGACGGCAAGACCCTGGTCATCAAGTACCTGGGCCTGGGCGACCGCAACAGCGACGGCACCATCAACGTCCAGTTCGAGCTGAACGGCATGCGCCGCGAGGTCACCGTCCGCGATCCCCACGCCTCGGAGCAGACCCGTCAGGCCACGCTGGCCGATGAGTCCGACCCCCTGCAGGTGGGCACCTCCATCCCCGGCATGGTGTCCAAGCTCTGCGTCAAGCAGGGCGATAAGGTGGAAAAGGATCAGGTGCTGGCCGTCATCGAGGCCATGAAGATGGAGACCGCCATCACCGCCCGTACCGCCGGCACGGTGAAGACCGTCCGGGTCAAGGAGGGCCAGCCCGTCAAGGCCAAGGAGCTGCTGATGGTGCTGGAGTAAGTACATACGCGGCATCCCGCAGCGGGCACGCCCGCTGCGGGATGTGCTGTTTTTCCCGTCCTTCCGCCCGCACTGTACAAAATTCAGACAAACGCCCAAAAGTGTTTGGTTCTTTTCCCGCAGCTTCCTGTATAATGGAAAATGCCTGAGTTTGCGGGCTGTTTCGTACATAAAATATGCAGCACGCGGCGCGGCGCTTCCCGCGCCGCCGATGGAGGACATATGCGCAATATCTGGACGGTATTCAAAACGGATCTCCGCACGCTGAGCAAGTGCTTCTTTGCCTGCGTGGTGGTAGTGGCCATCGCGCTGCTGCCCAGCCTGTACGCCTGGCTGAACATCTACTCCAACTGGGACCCCTACGGCAACACCGGCGGCATCTCCATCGCCGTGGCGTCGCTGGACCGGGGCTACACCGACAACGGCGAGTACGTCAACAAGGGCCGGGACGTGCTGGAGGACTTAAAGACCGCCACGTCCATCAACTGGGTCATCGTGGACACGGAGCAGGAGGCCACCGACGGCGTCTATGCCGGCGATTACTACGCCGCCGTGGTCATCGACGAGGACTTCTCCCGCAAGCTGTACCGCATGTTCACCGACTGGACGGGCCAGCCCGCCATCACCTACTACGAAAACGCCAAAAAGAACGCCGTGGCCACCAAGATCACCGACACGGCGGTGGAGACGCTGAAGCGCTCCATCAGCGAGAACTATCTGGAGGTGGTCATCAGCGGCATCATGGAGCAGAGCAACCTGCTGGCCGCCGACCTGACGGAGACGGATCCCGAGACCGCCGTCAAGGGCCTGCTGTATCAGGCGCAGGACGTGCTCACCGGCTGCCGCCGGATGATGGACGCCTTCCGCGCCGCCGGCGATGCCGGTGTGTCGGCGTCCGACGCGCAGGCACTGTCCGACGCCATCGCCAATATCAACAAAAACCTGCCCGACGGCTCCGCCATCGCGGATAACGCCGCCCAGCTCCAGCACGCGCTGTACACGGCGCTGGCCAATGTGGAGCGCGCCCTGGACCGCTTCGAGGCGGCGCTGGGCACGGCGGAGCTGCCCTCGGCCCAGCAGCAGCTGCGTGACGCGGCTGCCGTCATGGGCCGGCTCAGCACCCAGCTGACCGACCTTGCCGGCCGGCTGGAGGCCGCCAACACCACCGGCGACCCCGCCGTCGCCGCGCAGGTGACGCAGCTGCGGGAGCTGGCCGGTCACTGCGCCCGGCTCCAGACGGCGCTGAACGAGCTGGCTGACAGCAGCGACGTCGGCGGCCTGCTGGCCGACTGCGACGCGCTGGTGGACGCCATTCAGGACATGGCCGCCCGGATACCCGTCACGGGCCGTGACCTGCGCCGTCAGCTGGACACCGTGGTGTCGGAGGTCTCCGACGCCATGGACGGCGTCAAGTCCCTGTCGGCGGACGCCAGGGCGCTGCGCGCCGCGCTGTCCGATACCACGGCGGCGCTGGGCGTCACCATGGATCTGCTGCGCCCGGCGGCGGAGCGGATGGTGAACTCCCTGTCCGACACCATCAACGAGCTGGAGGGCATGACCACCGGCGAGTACATGGACATTCTCCTCAACATTCTGGGCGGCGACCCCATTGCCTACAGCCAGTATTTCCCCGAGATGGTGCAGACCACCGTCAACAAGGTCTATCCCATCGAGAACTACGGCTCCGCCATGGCGCCGTTCTACACCACGCTGGCCATCTGGGTGGGCAGCGTCATCCTCTCGTCACTGGTGAAGATCCACGCCCGCACCGACGGCCTCATCGACCCCCGCCCGGCGGAGCTGTACTTCGGCCGCTACCTGTTCTTCTTCCTGCTCAGCCAGATCCAGGCGGCGGTCATCGTCACCGGCGACCTGTACCTGCTGAAGATCCAGTGCCTGCATCCGGGACTGCTGTACCTGACGGCGTCCCTGACGGCCTTCACCTTCAGCCTGCTGATCTACTCGCTGGCCCTGTCCTTCGGCGACGTGGGCAAGGCCGTGGTGGTGGTCGTCATGGTCATGCAGATCGCCGGCTCCTCCGGCACGTTCCCCATCGAGCTGCTGCCGGAGATCTACCAGAAGATCTACCGCTTCTTCCCGTTCCCTTATGCCATCGACGCCATGCGCGAGTGCATCTGCGGCCTGTACGGCGACTACTACATCAGGCAGATCGCCTTCCTGCTGCTGTTCGCCGCGGCGGCGCTGCTCATCGGCTTGCTGGTCCGCCGCCCCTTCATGGGTCTGAACCACTTCATGGAGGAAAAGCTGGAGGAAACGGAACTGCTGTAAAGGAGGTGCACGACCCATGTTGACCGAACGCGACTATCAGGAATTATACGACCGTCTGCTGGAGGAGGTGGGTGCGCTGCACCGCGCCAACCAGCGCCGCATCCGCAGCGGCATGTGGGCACTGCTGGCCGTCACCGTGGGACTGATGATCCTCATGTTCCTGGCCGGCGGCAACAAGGTGTTCACGCTGGTGCTGTGGATCCTGTCCATGTTCGCCGTGGCGGCGTATCTCATCGCCGTGGAGTACATGGATTACGAGCTGCAGAAGAAGCTGCGCAGCATCGCCCAGCTGGAGGAGAGCGCCTTCGACGGCCTCATGAACGTCCCGGAGCTGCCCGCCGCGCCGGAGCTGCCCCGGCTGCTGCGCCGCCGCGCCGCCGCACAGTCCCTGCCGGAGGACGCCGCGTCCCCGGAGGAGCCCGCTCCCGAGGCGGCGCCCGTTCCTCCGGAGACACCCGCTGTCCCGGAGACGCCCGCTGCCCCGCAGGAGCCGGCTGCTCCTGCGGAGGAGCCTGCCCCTGCGGAGGAGCCTGCCGCCCAGCAGCCCGCCCCGGAGGAGTCTGCTGCGCCCCGCGGCGTTTCGCTGCCCCAGGGCTGGGAGCGTGTGCTGGAGGATCCCGCCCGGCTGGCGGACGATCTGACGCTGCTGACCCGCGCGCTGCAGAACCTGTCCGAGGATCTGCGCCGCGCCGGCGATAAAAAGGAGGGGGAGCGGTGAAGAACATCTGGAATATTTTCCGCGCCGACTGGAAGCGCCTGACCGCCAGCGTGGTGGCCGTTGTGGTCATGCTGGGGCTGTGCCTGGTGCCCTGCCTGTATGCGTGGTTCAACATCCTGTCCAACTGGGACCCCTATGGCACCGCCTCCACCAGCCGCATCAAGGTGGCCGTGGCCAGCGAGGACGACGGCTGCGAGGTGCTGGGCCTCCACCTGAACATCGGCTCGCTGGTGCTGCAGGGACTGGAGAGCAACGACCAGATGGGCTGGGTCTTTGTGGACGACGCCCAGGCGGCGCTGGACGGCGTCAACGCCGGCGACTACTACGCTGCGCTCATCGTCCCGCCGGAGTTCACCGGCGACTTCGTCAGCATTCTGGAGGGCGACCTGCGCCACCCGGAGATCCAGTATTACGAAAACGAGAAAAAGAACGCCATCGCCCCCAAGATCACCGGCAAGGCCAAGACCGCCGTGCAGGAGCAGATCAACACCACCATTCTGGAAAAGGTGGCGGACGCCCTGACCACCGCCGGCTCCGTGTTCAAGGCCATGGGGCTTGACGGGCAGGACATTGCCGACGGCCTGCTGGAAAAGCTGTCCAGCGCCCAGCGGGACATGGACCAGATGGCCCAGGTGTTCCGCTCTCTGCAGGATGTGATGGACGGAGCTGACAGCCTGCTGGCGGCCTCTGCCATCACCATCACCGACGCCCAGGGCACCATGGATGACGCCTCTGCTGCCGCCGGCAGCACCGTCCGCCTTATCGACAGCGGCCTTGACGCGGCGGACACCGCCTCCGCCGACCTGCTGCGGGTGCTGGATGCCGCCGACAAGACCCTCTCCGATCTGGAGGAGCTGCTGCGCGGCGTGGATATGACCCCGGCGGACGATGCCGCCCATGACCGGGTCAACGCCCGCATCGACAGCATGATCGAGGAGCTGGAGACGGCCAAGTCCATGACCGACGACGAGGCCGTCATCGCCCAGCTGGACGCCGCCATCGCCGGGCTGGAGGCGCTGCGCACCGCCGTGGATCAGACGGGCCTGTCCCAGATACAGGAGCCGCTGCTGGACATGGTCGCCCAGGTGCGGCAGAGTCTGCGCACCGCCGCCGTCAACACCAACCAGCAGGTCAACGCATACCTCCACGACGCCGGCGAGCGGGCCCAGTCCACCCTCCGCTCCGTGCAGGACCTGCTGGACGCCGCCTCCGGCTCGCTGGGCGGCGTGTCCGAGACCCTTCGCGCCTATTCCAACGCCGTGGCTGCCGCCCAGCCCACGCTGGCCTCCGGCATCACCCTGGCCCAGAGCGTCTCCGGTTATCTGGCCGACATGGAGGAGGACGTCCGCCGCGTCACGGACAGCGCCGCCTTCCAGCGCTTCGTGGAGCTGATGGAGAGCGACTCCGACAGCATGGCGGAGTATCTGGCCTCCCCGGTGCAGATGAATACCCAGATCATCTACGAGATCAAGGACTACGGCGCCGCCATGTCCCCGTACTATGTGATGCTGGCCCTGTTTGTGGGCAGCCTGCTGACGGCGGTGATGGTGAAGGTGCCCGTGACCCAGCCGGAGTTCCGGACCTGCCGGGGCATCGAGCGGTACTTCGGCCGCTTCTTCACCTTCTTCTTCATGGCCATCGCCCAGGCGCTGGTCACGGCCTTCGGCTGCCTCTGGTTTGTGGGCATGGAGACGGCGGAGCCGGCCCTGTTCGTGCTGGCCTGCTGTCTATGCTCCCTGAACTTCGCCGCCATGAACTATGCGCTGGTCTACTCGCTGGACAATGTGGGTCTTGCCGCCTCCGTCATCATCATGGTGCTGCAGGTGGCCGGCTCCGGCGGCTCCTACCCCATCGACGTGCTGCCCAAGCTGTTCCAGCACCTGTATCCCTTCATGCCCTTCCACTACGGCATGGACATGATCCGCGAGACCATCGGCGGCCTGTATGGCCACACCTATCTTCGCTGCGCCCTGATCCTGCTGGGTATGTGCGTGCTGTTCACCGTGTTCGGCCTGCTGGTCTACTATCCCGCCCGCAAGCTGAACGCGGCCATCGCCGCCAGTAAAGAGAAGTCTGGCATTATGTAAACTCGCCGTGCAAACAAAAAACCGCCGTCCCGGAGGGGACGGCGGTTTGTGCCTGCTTCAAAAGGACCGCTATTTACTTCTCGCCGCTGCACCGGTCATACTCCACCTGCATGACGGAGGAGATGGTGTGCCGGCCGTAGTCGTCCAGCTTGGCGTACTGCGTCAGCAGCCGCTCGGTGTCGTCTGTCAGATACAGGGCCGCGTCGTCGGACATGGCCTTGATGCCCAGAATTTTGCAGATACGCATCACCGTGTCAAAGGAGGAACCGCCCACGCCGTTGTGCAGTGCGCTGTTGATGGTGGACAGGGGGATGTCCACGGCGAAAGCGAACTGCCGCACGCTCCGGTACTGCCGCGAGATCTCATCGCGGACCAATTTTGTCAGATTGTCCATATCAGAACCTCACTTCTGTAAAGAATTTCCAGTTAAGGCGGTCTCAGTATAGCACGGATTTTCGCGCACGCCAATAGGGAAAATAAAAAATTTATAAAAAAGTCACAAAAACAGCGGGAAAGTGTGGCACTTATGCCGAACTTTGCCTCCGGCAAATGCCCCTTTTATTTTGCGCCCCGCTGTGGTACAATATACCCTCAGAGGAGCTTCTGCCTATGAAAACACCAAAACTCTATACGCCCCGGACCGGCGCGGGCCGGCTGGCGGGCGATATGCTCCGCCGGTACTACGTTCACGACGTGGCCCGCGACAGCGCGGCCCTGACGTATTACCTGCTGTTTGCCCTGTTCCCGCTGCTGATCTTCGTCAGCACCCTGCTGGGTATTCTGGAGCTGGATATCGACAGCATCACCGCAGGGCTGGCGCCCCTGCTGCCTGCGGATGTGGTAGGCGTGGTGCGCTCCTATCTGGAGTATGTGGCCGCCAACCAGAGCCGCCAGCTGCTGTGGTTCAGCCTGATCTTTTCCATCTGGTTCCCCATGCGCTCCACCGGCTGCCTGATGCACTCGCTGCGCAAGGCCTTCGGCCGCAGCGCACCGGAGAACATGCTGCTGACTCAGCTGCGCAACCTGCTGTTCACGGTCTGGATGATCCTTGTCATCGGCCTGACGCTGGTGCTGGTGGTGGTAGGCCGCCGCGCCATGCACTTCTTGTCCCGGATACTGCCGCTGTCGGAGACGTTCATCGGCGTCTGGGGCTACCTGCGCTTCATCATTCTGGGCCTTGTCATGGCCATTTCCCTGGGCATCCTGTACCAGCTGGCCCTGGGCCAGCGCCGCCCCCTGCGGGAGGTGCTGCCCGGCGTGGGCAGCTCGCTGACGGCCTGGCTGCTGCTGAGCATGGCCTTTTCCTATTATGTGGAAAACGTGGCCCAGTATGCGCGGCTCTACGGCTCCATTGCCACCATCGTGGTGGTGCTGCTGTGGCTGTATATGTCAGGTCAGATCCTGATCCTGGGCGCGGAGCTGTCCGCCGCCCTGATCCACCGTAAGAAACACACTGCGTCCCCGCCGGACGGGGAGGAGGAAGTATGAAGATCATCATTGTAGGCAGCGGCAAGGTGGGCTACGCCATCGCCCGCCAGCTGGCTCAGGAGAAGCACGACATTACCATGGTGGACAACGAGATCGCCCACCTGTCCCGGGCGGACAGCACGCTGGACGTCATGTGCGTCCACGGCAGCGGCGCGTCCATCAGTGTCCTGATGGATGCCGGCGCCCGCACGGCGGATCTGGTCATCGCCGTCACCGGCGCGGACGACACCAACATGGTCTGCTGCCTGCTGGCCAAGAGCCTGGGCGCCCGCCACACCGTGGCCCGGGTCCGCAACACCGAGTACCGCCGCGACGCGGATATCCTCAAGCGGGAGATCGGGCTGGACATGGTCATCAACCCCGACTTGGCGGCGGCCCAGGAGATCGCCCGTATCCTCAGCTTTCCCGCGGCCATCTCCGTGGAGCCGTTTGCCGGCGGCCGCATCGACATGATCGGCCTGCAGGCCCTGCCGGAGGATTCCATCGTGGGCCGCAGCCTCAGCGAGTCCCACCGCGACCGCAAGGCGGACATCCTGATCTGCGCCGCCCAGCGGGGCGACGAGTGCATCATCCCCAACGGCTCCTTCGTGCCCCGGGCCGACGACCGGCTGTACATGGTGGGCGCAAAAAGCGAGCTGCAGAAGATGCTCAAGGCCATGGGCCGCCCCCTCCACCGCGTCAAGACCGTGGCGCTGCTGGGCGGCAGCCGCATCAGCATGTACCTGTCGTGGGAGCTGGCCCGTACCAACACCCACGTCCGCATCGTGGAGCAGGACCACGAGAAGTGCCTGCTCCTGTCCCAGCACCTGCCGGAGGCCATGATCATCGAGGGCGACGGCACGGACAACGACCTCATCCAGGCGGAAAACATCTTCGGCGCCGACGGCTTCGTGTCCCTCACCGGCCGCGATGAGGAGAACCTGCTGATGGCCATGTCGGCCCGCCGCGCCGGCGTCCGCAAGGTACTGGCCAAGATGACCCGCCCCAACTATATGGAGCTGGTGCAGGACACCGGCCTGGGCAGCATCATCAGCCCCAAGGACATCATCGCCAACCAGATCACCCGCTACGTCCGCGCCCTGGCCAATTCCCAGGGCATGGCTGTGGAGTCGCTGTACAAGCTGCTGGGCGGACAGGTGGAGGCACTGGAGTTCCTGGCCACCGGCCCCTCCGACCGCCTGCTCCACGTCCCGCTGAAGGATCTGACCCTGCGCAAGGGGCTGCTGGTGGCGGGCATCGTGCGCCGCAATGGCCAGACGGTCATCCCGTCCGGCAACGATGCCCTGCAGG
>URVR01000063.1 GCA_900551355.1 uncultured Eubacteriales bacterium
TCTACACTTATGCGATCGTCGGCAGCGTCAGATGTGTATAAGAGACAGCTTCTGGGCCGTCAGCAGCGTCTGGCGCATGGCATCCTCGGTGGAGCGGTACTCCTCCACCTTCTCCGCCAGCACCTTCAGCTTGGCCTTCAGCGTCATGTTCTCCTTGAACAGCGTGGTGTAGTCCTCGGTCAGCGCGTCCAGGAACTCGTCCACGGCGCTCATGCTGTATCCGCCGCCGCCGAACGACGCCTTGGGGAATACCTTATCAGAAACTTCCTGCGGTGTAAACATGGATGATCCCTCCGATCCCTTTCTTTGTCTTACAGGTACAGGCCGTTGTTCTCCAGCTCATCAATGAGGTCGCCCATGATATCCACGGAGTACGGCGTGATGATATAGGTGTTGGCTGCCACCTTCTTGATCTTGCCCTCGCCGGCGTAGGCCACGCCGGAGAGGAAGTCGATGAGCCGCCGGGCCACGTCCTTGTTGGTGGACTCCAGATTCAGCACCACCGTCCGCTTTTCCTTCAGGTGGTCGGCGATCTCGGAGGCGTTCTCAAAGCGCTCGGGCTTTACCAGCACCACCTTCAGCTGGGTGGTGGCGTGGATGTTCACCACCTTGTTGTGGCGGTCCTCATTGCGCCGCTCCTCGCTGCGGCGATCCTCCTTGCGGTCCTCAAACGGGGAGCGCGACTCCTTGACCGGCTCCTCAAAATCGTCCTCGTAGTCGTAATCCTCGTCGTCGTAGGGATGAATGATCTTTTTCAGCTCGTCCATGAAGCTCATCGAAAAGTACCTCCCGCGTTATTTTGTGTAGTCTCTTGCGCCGAAAATGGCGGTGCCCACGCGGACCATATTGCTGCCCGCGCGGATGGCGTCGGCGAAATCGCCGCTCATGCCCATGGAAAGACAATCTAACTCATTATCATACATTTTTTGATTTATGTCAACATACAGGGCGTGTACTTTTTCAAAATACCCCATATTTTCCGTCTGCGTGGCGTCCGCCGGCGGAATGGTCATCAGGCCCCGCAGGCGCACGTTTGCCAGATCCCTGGCCCGTGCGGCGGCCTCGGCCACCGCCTCCGGCGCGAAGCCGCTCTTGGCCTCCTCGCCGCCGATGTTCACCTCCAGCAGGATATCCTGCACGATGCCCAGCTTCTCCGCCTGCCGCTGGATCTCCTCCAGCAGCTCCAGGGAGCCGACGGAGTGGATGAGCACGGCTTTGCCCACCACCTGCCTGACCTTGTTGCGCTGCAGATGGCCGATAAAGTGCAGCGGCGCGCCGTCGTAGGCGTGCTCCGCCAGCTTGGCCGTCATCTCCTGCACCCGGTTCTCGCCCAGGGCGTCGATGCCCGCCCGGATAGCCTCCTGACAGGCCGCCGCGTCGTTCATCTTGCTGGCGCCCACCAGCGTGATGTCCGCGCCGGTGCGCCCCGTCTCCCGGGCCGCCTCGTCGATCTGGCGGCGGATCGCCGCAATATTTTCCGCAATAGACATGAGAAGCTCCTCCTCGCTTGTATTTCTGTCCGGATGTATGTCCGTTATCGAATGACCTTACCGTCGTACAGCGTGCCGGCCGAGGCGATGACCTCGTCCCCTGTCCGCAGCGTCCGCGTATCGGAGGCGCCGTCGGCGGGACGCACCAGCGCGTAGCCCTGTCCCTGATACAGCACCGTCACCGGCCGGAACGCGGCGGTAACGCCGTCCAGGCAGTACACGCCGGTGACGCCCTCCTCGCTGACCCGCAGGGCGTTGGACGGCACCCGCAGCCCCTCGTAGGTGCGCAGGATCACGTCCGCCGCCTGATGCCGCAGCAGCGTGGTCTGGGCCAGATACTTCCGGCAGGACAGCGTCACCGCCGCCTGTCCGTTCTCCGCCGCGGACACGGATACCACCTGCATCCGCAGGTTCTGGTCAAACCCCTTGGCGAACCGGAGCGTCACGGTGCCCAGCGCCTTCAGCTGGGCGGCCTGCGCCTCCGGCAGCGACACCACATAGTACCATGTGTCGCCGTAGATCAGCTTGCCCATGTTGCTCTCCGCCCCGGCGGGCTGGAGCCGCGCCAGCTTCCCCGGCGTCACGTCCTCCAGGAACGCCGTGGTCAGCACCGTCTCATACCCGTCGCACACGGCGGAGTACGTCCCCGCCGCCTTGGCGGTGATGGTGGCCGCACCGGACAGGGATGCCTTCAGGCTGCTGATCTGCCCCTCCACCGCCTTGATCTCCGTCTCGATCTCCTCCTGGGAGGTGTAGGGGTGATCCCGCTTCAGCACGGCGGCCTTCAGCTGGGCGATGTCGCTGTCCGCGGCGGTGTAGTCGCCGCCGGTCAGGGTCTGCCGCAGCGCCAGGATGTCGCCGGTGATGGACGTGTCCAGCTTCAGCGCCGCGTCCGGGTCCAGATAGGACGTCAGCGCGAACTGCAGCTGCTGGAGCTGCAGCTCCAGCGTCTCGATCTGGCTGACGGTCTGCAAAGCCCCGTCGTCGGCGTACACCGTGGCCAGCACCTGCCCCACGCCTACGCGCTGCCCCTCCTGCCGCTCCCGGCTGAGGGTACCGCTCTGGGCGGGCAGCACCTCCTCGTCCCGCAGCAGCCAGCCGTTGAGGGAGATGGTGTCCTCCGCCTGTCCCTCCGTCACCAGCGTGGTGCTTACCGGGTCGGACAGATAGTTGTACAGCTGCACGGCGAAATAGAGCAGCACCGCCGCCAGCACGGCGATGGGCAGTATTTTCATAAGGGGCGATGATCTTTTCATGGTGCTTTCCTTTTATCGTCTGTCTGCGCCTGCGGGAGGTCACACGGCGTCCGCCGCCTCGTCCTCCCGCAGCTCCACCGGCCGCAGCGGCGCGATGGTGGAAATGGCGTGCTTGTAGATGACCTGCTGCTTTCCCTCGGAGTCCAGAATGACCACGAAGCAGTCAAAGCCGGTGATGGTGCCCCGCAGCTGGAAGCCGTTGACCAGGAACATGGTCACGGGGATGTTCTGCTTCCGGGCGCGGGTGAGAAAGATCTCCTGAAGGTTGTTTGTCTTTTGCATATCGTCTGCTCCTTTATATCTATGTGCGGACGATAGGCCTCTCCTCCGTCCGCCGCTCTCAGCATACGCCGGCGGCGGTGAGAAATTCTGTCGCATTTTGGAGAGCCTGCGGAAAATCAGGCTCTTTTCCCCACAGGATCCAGTGGATGTCGGGATTCCGCCGCAGCCATGTCAGCTGCCGCTTGGCGTACTGCCGGGATCGGAGCTTGACCTCCTCCACGGCCTCCGCCTCGGTGGCCGTCCCGTCGGCCACCGCCAGAAACTGCCTGAACCCGATGGCCTGCAGGGCCGTGGCCTCCCGGGGCAGCCCGCTGTCCAGCAGCTGCCGCACCTCGTCCAGCAGACCATGGGCCACCATGGCGTCCACCCGCCGGTCGATGCGGTCCCGCAGATCCTGCCGGTCCTGAAAGCTCAGCCCGATGTACAGCGCGTCGTACCGGTCGGGGGCCTCCCGGCTTTTCCGGTCGTGCTCGCTGATGGTCTCTCCCGTCTCGCGGTAGACCTCCAGCGCCCGCAGGATGCGCTTTTCGTCCCGCAGGTGCAGCCGCGCCGCCGTCTCCGGATCGACCTGCGCCAGCTCTGCCAGCAGCGCCGCCGCGCCCTCCCGGGCCAGCCGCTGCTGCAATTCCCGGCGCACCGCGCCGCCCTGCTGTCCGGCGGCAAACGTATGGCCCCGCACCAGCGCGTCCAGATACAGCCCGGTGCCGCCCACCAGAACGGGCAGCCTCTCCCGGCGCAGGATATCCTGTATGCACCGGTCGGCCTCCTCCGTGAACCGGGACACTGACCAGCTCTCCGCCGGGTCGGCCACGCCGATCATGTGGTGGGGCACGCCCTCCATCTCCTCCGGCGTAGGGGCGGCGGTGCCGATCTCCATGCCCCGGTAGATCTGCATGGAGTCCACGGACACCACCTCACCGTTGAAGCGCTTGGCCAGCGCCGCGCCCATTTTCGTTTTGCCCGACGCGGTGGGGCCCACCACGCAGACAACCCGCTGTGCCATCGCTTCACCT
Organism: uncultured Eubacteriales bacterium; assembly: GCA_900551355.1. Classification (GTDB taxonomy): domain Bacteria; phylum Bacillota; class Clostridia; order Oscillospirales; family Oscillospiraceae; genus Vescimonas. The sequence continues at coordinate 4,042 of URVR01000063.1, forward strand.
CCTGTATGCCAAGGGGTCACGCCCGCTTGAACATCTTCTCCACCTCGTATTTCCGCAGCTTCACCGCCACCGGCCTGCCGTGGGGGCAGTACCGGACAGCGCCGGACTGCACCTCCCGCACCAGCGCCGCCAGCTCGGCGGCGTCGGTGGTCATGCCCGCCTTGATGGCGGACTTGCACGCCATGGTGTGCAGCAGCTCGTCCCGCGCACCGTCGGGGTCGGCCCGCTGCAAAAGCAGCTTCCGGGCCAGCTCCTCCAGCGTGGCGGCGGCGTCCTCCGCCCGTATGTAGTCAGGGATCTCCCGCACCAGCACGGTGCCGTCCCCGAAGTCTTCGCACAGAAAGCCGTAGCCGGCCAGCACGTCCAGCTGCTCCAGCACCGCGCCGTACTCCTCGGCGCTCAGCGTCACGGCGGCGGGGGTCAGCAGCTGCTGTGCCATGGGCGGCACCGGATCCGCCTTCAGCGCGTCGAAGCGGATGCGCTCGTGAGCGGCGTGCTTGTCGATGAGCCACACGTTCTGCTCCCCGTCCTCGCAGATGATGTAGGTCTTCAGCACCTCACCGGCAATGCGCCACGGCGTCTCGCCGCTGTCCGCCGTCTCCGGCATCTCCAGCTCCTGCTGGACGGGGGCGGCCTCCGGCGCGGAAAGGGTCGTATCGTTCGCGCCTGCCGCCTCCGGCATCACGGCGGCAGGCACTGTCTCCGCTTCGGCGGCAGCCGGCTCACGGGCAGGGCTATCCTCCGGCGCGTCCGGCGGCGTGATGCGGTAGACCACGCCCTCCCGTCCGCTGGGGACGGTGAAGGCTTTCCCGGCCTCCGGTACGGCGTCCCGCACCTGCCACACGTCGCCCTGCGGCGCAGCGGCGGGCCGTACCGTCTGGCGGGGCGTCTGCACCGTCGGCGCGGCGGGCGCAAAACGGTTGACGGTGGGGCGGTCGGCTCCGGCGGAGCCGACGGGTCTGCCGCTGACAAAGGGCAGCTTCACGCCCTGCGGAGCGGGAGTCGTCTCCCGGAACTCCTGCGCCGTCATGGTCTGATAGAAGGGCTTTTTCTCCCCGGCGGCGGGCTGGCCCTCCCGGTCCAACGCGTCCTTCACGGTGTAGTGCACCGCGTCGAATACGGTCTTGTCGGACAGGAATTTCACCACGGTCTTGGCCGGGTGGACGTTGACGTCCACCTCGCTGACCGGCAGCGTGATGTGCAGGACGCAGCCGGGGAACTTGCCCTTCAGCAGCCGGTTGCGGTAGGCCTCCTCCACGGCGGCGGACAGCAGCTGGCTCTTGACCAGCCGCCCGTTGACAAAGAACAGCTGGCGGCCCCGGGTGCCGTGCCCGGCCAGGGGCTTTGTGACGAAGCCCTCCACCCGCACGGTGCCGCCGCTGCCGCTGACGGGCATCAGCCCGGCGGCAAAGTCCCGGCCCAGCGCCGCGTAGATGGCGGACAGCAGTTGGCCGTCGCCGGGGGTGTGGAGGATCTCCTGCCCGTCCCGCAGCAGCTTGAAGGACACATCCGGGTGGCTCAGCGCCAGCTGGGTCACCACGCCGGCGGCGGCAGCGCCCTCGGCGGAGTCCTTCTTCATAAACTTCATCCGGGCGGGGGTGTTGTAAAACAGATCCCGGACGCAGACAGTGGTGCCGTCGGGGCATCCGGCCTCGGTGACGCTCTCCGGCACGCCGCCCTCCAGATGGAGCATAGCGCCGCAGTCCGCGCCGGTCTGCCGGGAGAAGATGTCCACCCGTGACACGGCGGCGATGGCGGCCAGCGCCTCACCCCGGAAGCCCAGGGTGCCGATGGCGGCCAGATCCTCCGGGCGGCGCAGCTTGCTGGTGGCGTGGCGCAGGAAGGCGGTGGGCAGCTGCTCCGGCGCGATGCCGCAGCCGTTGTCCGTGATGCGGATATAGGTCAGGCCGCCTCGCTCCAGCTCAGTGGAGATGGCGGAGGCACCGGCGTCCAGCGCGTTTTCCAGAAGCTCCTTGCACACGGAGGCGGGACGCTCCACCACCTCGCCGGCGGCGATGAGGTCGGCAAGGTGCGGGGGCAGCTGTTGGATCTGGGGCATAGGGGAGGGCCTCCTTTCAAGGGCGGGGTCCGCACCGCCCAACGGACGGCACGGGAAAATTTCCGGATAATTGCAGGATCACTTCATGTCTGCTTCAGGATGGCTTCATCATGTGTGCATGATGAAGCGTCAGCTCAGGCGCTTTTTCAGGTCGTACAGCAGGTTCAGCGCCTCCAGCGGGCTGAGGGAGTCCACCTGCGTCCGGCGCAGCAGCTCTGCCACCTCGCTCTCGGCCATGGCGGTCAGGGAGAGCTGGTCGTCCGGCGCGGCGACGGGGGCGGGACGGCCGGACTGGCTCTCCAGCTCCTCCAGAATGGCGCGGGCGCGCTTGAGGACGCTGTCGGGCAGCCCCGCCAGCTTGGCCACCTCAATGCCGTAGCTGCGGTCAGCGCCGCCGGGGATGATCTTGCGCAGGAAGATGATGTCCTCGCCCCGGGCGCGGACCGCGATATTGTAGTTGCGGACGTTGGGCAGCGTCTGCTCCAGCGCCGTCAGCTCGTGGTAGTGGGTGGCGAACAGCGTCTTGGCCTTCAGCTTTTCGGCGCAGTGCTCCAGCACCGCACGGGCAATGGACATCCCATCGAAGGTAGAGGTGCCGCGGCCGATCTCGTCCAGGATCAGCAGGCTGTTCTTCGTGGCGGTGCGCAGAATGTCGGACACCTCCGTCATCTCCACCATAAAGGTGGACTGTCCGGCGGACAGGTCATCGCTGGCGCCGATGCGGGTGAAGATGCGGTCCACCACGCCGATGTGGGCGTCGTGGGCGGGGACAAAGCTGCCCACCTGCGCCATCAGCACGATCAGCGCCACCTGCCGCATATAGGTGGACTTACCGGCCATGTTGGGGCCGGTGATGATGCTGACCCGATCTTCCTTGGCACCCATCAGGGTGTCGTTGGGGACAAACAGGGCGTCGGAGCGCATCTTTTCCACCACCGGATGCCGTCCGGCCTGAATCTCGATGACACCGGACTCGTCCACACAGGGCCGGCAGTAGTTGTTCTTCACCGCCACGGCGGCAAAGGAGCACAGGGTGTCCAGCTGGGCAATAAGGGACGCGGCCAGCTGTACGCGGGTAACGGACTCCGCCAGCTTGGCACGCAGGGCGGCGAACAGCTCGTATTCCAGCGCAGCGTCCCGGTCCTTGGCGGTGAGCACGTCGTGCTCCAGATCCTTCAGCTCCTGGGTGATGTAGCGCTCGCCGTTGACCAGCGTCTGCTTGCGGATATAGCGGTCAGGCACCTGATCCTTAAAGGAGTTGGATACCTCAATGTAGTAGCCGAATACCTTGTTGTAGCCGATCTTCAGGGTGCGGATGCCGGTCTTTTCCTTCTCCTCCGCCTCCATCTGCGCCAGAAAGCTCTTGCCGCCGTGGAGGATGCTCCGCAGACGATCTACCTCCGGGTCGAAGCCGTCCCGGATCATCTCGCCCTCCCGGACGGAGAACGGCGGCTCGTCCACCAGCGTCTGGCCGATCAGGGCGGCCAGATCGTTGAGATCCTCCAGCTGCTGATCCAGCTGGTGCAGCGCACCGGAGGGGAAGGCGGCCAGCTGCGCCTTGACGGCGGGCAGCCGCTCCATGGAGGCGCGGAGGGACACCAGATCCCGCCCGCCGGCAGAGCCGTAGACCACCCGGCCGATGAGCCGTTCCATATCGGCGATGCCGCTGAGAGCCAGCGTCAGCTCCTCCCGGACCACGGTGTGCTCCGCCAGTGCCGCTACGGCGCTGAGCCGCCGGTCGATGGCGGCCACGTCCACCAGCGGCTGCTGGAGCCATGCCCGCAGGTTGCGGGCGCCCATGGCGGTCTTGGTCTTGTCCAGCACCCACAGCAGGCTGCCGCGCTTTTCCTTGCCCCGCAGCGTCTCCGTCAGCTCCAGATTGCGGCGGGCGGTGAGATCCAGCTCCATGTACTGCCCGGTGCGGTACCATGTCAGCTGGTCGAGGTGACCCAGATCGGTCTTTTGCGTCTCATAGAGATACCCCAGCAGACCGCCCAGCGCCAGCAGCGGCGTCATGTTGTCCCGGGGCAGGCGCTCCAGCGCCTCCTGCCCGAACTGGGTGCGTACCTTTTTCTCCGCGTCTTCCGGGGTGAACCGGGCGGCGGACAGCTTCTCCATGTGGCAGGAAAAGCGCTCCTGCATCGTCCGGTGCAGCGTCTCATCAAAATAGGCGGCCTCGTTCATCACCGCCTCGGCGGGGGCGAACCGCCCCAGCTCGTTGAGCAGGGCGCGGACCCGGTCAGGGCCGGTGAACACCGTGGCCTGCGCCTTGCCGGTGGACACGTCGCAGGCGCACAGACCCGCGCCGGTATCGTCCAGATACACGCCGCACAGATAGTTGCTGCGCTCGGCGCTGAGGCAGGACTCGTCGATGACCGTGCCGGGGGTGACAACGCGGATGATGTCCCGCTTCACCAGCCCCTTGGCGGCGGCGGGATCCTCCGTCTGCTCGCAGATGGCCACCTTGTAGCCCTTGGCGATAAGACGGGCGATGTAGGCGTCGGAGGCGTGGTAGGGGATGCCGCACATGGGGATCTTGTCGTCAAAGGACTTGTTCTTGTCCTTGTCCCGGGTGGTCAGAGCCAGATCCAGCTCGCGGGACGCCGTGCGGGCGTCGGGGCCGAACATCTCGTAGAAGTCACCCAGACGGAAAAACAGGATGGAGTCGGGATTCTGCTCCTTGATCTCCATATACTGGCGCATCATGGGGGTCAGCTCTGCCATGGGGATGCCTCCTTCGTGGGAAAATTTATACCAGCTCGCCGAACAGCGCCCACGTGTTGCTGTCGGTGATCTTTACGTCGCGGTAGGTGCCGATCGAGGCTCGGTCGCCCACCAGATGCACCAGCCGTCCTCCGGCGGTGCGGGCCGTCAGCGGCCAGCGGCTGTCGTCACTCTCGCCGTCGATGAGACACCGCAGGGTGTCGCCCACATACCCGGAGTGGATCTCCTCGGAGATCTTGTTCTGGGCGTCGCAGAGATGGTCGAACCACTTCTGCTTTTCAGCGCGGGGTACGGGGTCGTCCATCTTGGCGGCGGGGGTGCCGGGACCTGTCTCTTATACACATCTGACGCTGCCGACG
>URVR01000064.1 GCA_900551355.1 uncultured Eubacteriales bacterium
GACCAAACTGCTCGGCCAGCATGGTGGTGCCGGCGTCAGAGGTGACGACCCAGTTCATGAAGTCCAGAGTGGCCTTGATGTCCGCCTCGGAGGCGTTCTTGTTCACAGCCCAGCAGTTCTCAGTGCCGCAGCACAGACCGGCCTTCTCCTCGCCGTCCACACCGCAGTAAATGGGGATCATGGCCAGATCGTCGGCATTCATGCCAAACTTCTCGGCGGAGGTCAGGTTGCTGAACTCCCAAGTGCCGTTCTGATAGAACACGGCCTTGCCCTCGCCGAACTCAGCCTCAGCCTGGTCGCCGGTGGCGGACAGCAGGGCAGCGCCGGTGGTGGCGGAGTCAGTGATGTACAGATCCCAGATAGCCTTGTAGTTATCCAGATAAGTGCCCTTGATGGTGGCGGGCTGCGCGGTCACATTGTCATCGCGGAACTCGTAGAACAGGGGCATATTGGCCAGATGGCCGGAGAAACGCCAGGAGGAGGAGCCGTCCAGACCGGCGGAGGTAAAGGCATCGAAGCCCAGCTCAGCGGCGCGGGCGTGGATGTCATCGGCAACGGCCTTCAGGGACTCGAAGTTGGTGATCTCATCCAGAGAGTGACCGGCCTTCTCCAGCAGGGCCTTGTTGACGATGATGCCAAAGGCCTCGTAGCAGTAACCGATGGAAACGGTCTCGCCGTCGGCATTCTTCAGATCAAAGTCATGGGTGGTCATCTGGTTGTACACGTCGGTGCCTTCCAGGTTGTAGCAGAACTCACCGTAGCTGTTGACGGCACCCAAATTGCCCACCTGGAACATGGTAGGAGCGGCGTCCTTATCCATCTCGGCGGTCAGGGTGGTGTCGTACTGGCCGGAGGCGGCGGTGACGACCTTGACGGGCACGCCGGTCTCAGCGGTGTAGGCGGCGGCCAGAGTCTGCCAAGCGGCGTCGGACTCGGGCTTGAAGTTCAGGTAGTACACGCTGCCGGTGGCAGTGTCGCCGCCCTCGTTGGGGTCGGCATCGGGCTGCTTCTGCTCGCCGCAGGCTACCAGGGACAGAGCCATCACGAGAGCCAGAAGCATTGCAAGAAACTTCTTCATTTGAGATTACTCCTTCAAAATAATTTATTCTCACGCCGTTTCCGGCGTAAAAACCTGATTCAGAGACTTTGGACGGAGCCGCCCTCCCGCAGCTGGGTGGGCAGCACCTCACAGCAGTGGGCGCCGTGACCCCGGAGCATACCCAGCAGGATCTGGGCGCTGCGCCGTCCCATCTCCTCCATGGGCTGGCACAGGGTGGTCAGCGGCGGCTCGATGTAGGCGGACAGCTCCAGCCCGTCGATGGCGATGACGGAGCAGTCCTCCGGCACCCGGCGTCCCGCGTCCCGCAGCGCCCGCATGGCGCCGATGGCCATGGAGTCGGCAATGGCGAACAGCGCCGTAAACTCCGCGCCCTGCCGCAGCTTTTCGCGGACAGCCTCGTAGGCATCCCGAATGTCGAAGCTGCCGGCGCACATGACCAAATCCCCGTCCAGCGGGATGCCGTGGCTCTCCAGCGCCTTGCGATAGCCCTGGTAGCGCAGCTGGCTGATGGACTGGTCATCCTCCCGGCAGATCAGCGCCGCGATGCGCCGGTGCCCGTGGGCATACAGGTGATCCACGGCCTGCCGCGCCGTCTCCTCGTCGGCGATGGACACAGCGGAATACTCGCCGCTCCGCAGGGTGCCGTACTGATTGGAGTAGGAGCAGCACACGAAGGGCACATTCAGCATAGCCAGATCGTCCGGGGTATAGTCGAAGCGTCCCCCCAGGAAGATGATGCCCCGCAGACGCTTTTCCCGCTCCATGACGGCGGCCCGCTGCACCTCGTCGGCGCAGGAGGGGATCTGCTGCATCACCAGAGAAAAGCCCGCGTCGGTAACGGTGTTCTCAATGGCCTGGATGATGTTGGTGTAGAACGGGTTAGACACGCCGCGCACCACAAGGCCGATGGACTCGGACTTGGTGCGCACCAAGTCGCGGGCGCTGTTGTTGGGGATGTAGTTGCTGTCCTTGATGGCAGCCCGCACCTTCCGGCGCACATCGTCGCTGACGTCCGGACGGTCATTCAGCACACGGGATACGGTGCTGACACTGACACTGCACTGTTTTGCGATGTCCTTGATCGTCATTCCGGTGTTCCTTCCTGTCGCGTAATGCGGAAAAACGGTGATTTCGGAAACATTACCGGAAACGTTACCGCCTTTTCTACGGTGCTATCCTACCAACTTTCCATAGGAATGTCAATGGATTTTCGTATTTTCGCCGAAACGCACATAGAAAATGCGGCTTTTCTTGTGAAAATCACAAGGGACGCACCGGCGGTGCGTCCCTTGTGGAAAATCATGCCTGTCCGGCGCCGTCCAGCTCCCGGAGGAGCCCCTGCAGATCGCTCTCCCCCAGCACCCGGATGCCGTTGGCCCGCAGCAGCGCCGCCGCCGTGCCCCAGCCCTCCGTCAGCGTGCCGCTGAACGTGCCGTCATAGACCTGGCCGCTGCCGCAGGAGGGGCTGCGTTCCTTCAATACGGCGGTGGTGCAGCCGTACAGCGCCGCCAGATGCAGCGCCTCCTCCGCGCCCCGCCGGTACTGGGCCGTTACGTCCGCGCCTGCAGCGCTGACCACCCGGTCCCCCCGCTGTTCGGAGGGCTCCCGCGGCGTGGGCAGTCCGCCCAGCTGCTCGGGGCAGACCGGCACCGCCAGTCCTCGCCGGGCCAGCTCCTGCACCAGCGGATGGGCCTTGCTCCGGCCGTCATAGCGGCAGGCGCAGCCCAAAAGACACGCGCTGATGAGGATCATACCGCCAGCTCCTTCCCGTCCAGCGCGGCGTAGACCAGCGTCTCGCCCCGGTATTGCAGCTTCAGAGAGAAAAACGGCGTGTCCGGTCGGCGGATCAGGTCGAGGAAAATTTTGTCTCCCACCCATTGGGGCAGCGCCGCCAGCGCGTCCTTGTGCAGCCACTCCAGCACACCCTCGTTGCACTCATGGATGTGTCCTGTCCAGCCGGTGGCGGTGAACAGGTGCATATACTCCCCCTCCCACTCGTCGGACACAAAGGTGATGACGCCCCGATAGCGGTAGTCCGTCAGTGTGAGGCCCGTCTCCTCCAGCGTCTCACGGCAGATGCACTCCTCCGGGCTTTCGCCCTCCTCGCACTTGCCGCCTACGCCGATCCACTTGTCGTGGTTCAGGTCGTTCTCCTTTTTGACCCGGTGGAGCATCAGATATTCGCCCTGCGGATTTTCTATGTAGCAAAGTGTGGTATTTTTCATGGCTCCTCCTGAAATACGATCTCGTCGTAGCCCGTCTCCGCGTCCTGCTCCACGCCGCAGCGCCAGCCGTCCAGCTCCAGCAGCACCAGCTCACAGGTGGTGTTGACGAACGTCCCCTCCATGAGGTGGCCGCCCAGCGTGGTCAGATCCTCCCGGGACAGGGCAATGTGCAGATGGCACCGGGCCGCGCTGACCGTACCGTTGAGGGACACGATCTCGCAGGGCCGGGCAATGTGCTGCACGGTGACGCCGGAGGCATCCCGCACCCGGGCCTCCGTGACGCAGCCCACGCCGGACAGCACCACGGCGCACCGCAGGCCCTCCCGCTGGGCCAGCTGCCGGATGGACAGCAGCAGGTCGTCGCCCCGCCGCAGCCGCAGACAGATGCTTCGCATGGAACATCCCTCCCGTTTACTTCTGTCGCTTCTTAGTATATAATGTCGGTGCGTGCAATGCAAGTCATATCCGCGGAGGTAGTTATTATGTCAACTGTAAAGCCCGGGCGTTACCGCCACTTCAAAGGGAACGAATACGAGGTCATCGGCACGGCCCGCCATTCCGAGACACTGGAGGAGATGGTGGTGTACCGCGCCCTGTACGGTGACGGCGGCCTGTGGGTGCGGCCCGCCGCCATGTGGACGGAGCAGGTGGAGCGGGACGGCTATCGCGGCCCCCGGTTCCGCCCGGTGGGGGACGCACAGTGACGGACTACGCGGTGCGCCGCTCCCGCCGCCGCACCATGGCGCTGGAGGTGACCCGGGAAGGCACGGCGCTGGTGCGGGCGCCCTACCATGCGTCGGACGCGGATATCGCCCGGTTCGTGGAGGCCCACCGGGCGTGGCTGGATGCGCACATAGCCCGGCGGCAGGCGTATCTGGCGTCCCATCCTGCCCCGTCGCCGCAGCAGATCGAGCTATGGCGGCAGCAGGCCAGGGCGGTGCTGCCGGGCCGCGTGGCCTATTGGGCGGCGCGCATGGGCATCCAGCCCGCCGGCGTCACCATTACCGCCGCCCGCACCCGGTTCGGCAGCTGCTCCGGGAAAAACCGGCTCAGCTTCTCCCTGTACCTGATGGATCACCCGGCGGAGGCCATCGAGTATGTGGTGGTGCACGAGCTGGCCCACATCCGGCACCACGACCACTCCCCGGCGTTCTACGCGGAGGTGGAGCGCTATCTCCCCGACTGGCGGGCACGGCGGGAGCTGCTGAAAAAATAGCGGTCAGAAGCACATATCATATGGATTTTCGCTGCAATCGTATAAAGGCTCATGTGCGGCTGCGGCGATACCGCCGCCCCCGGCACCGCTGATAACGACGCCCCCGTATCCACCCCGGACGCGGGTGAGACCGGCGACACCGGAAACAGCGGCAATGCCGTTGTGACCACCAGCCTGCCCGGCACCTTCGAGATCGCGGCCGCCGACGAGACGAAGTGCGCCGAGATGAAGGGCTATGTGGACGAGATGGTGAACACCGTCCGCGCCGCCCAGTAAAATCAGTCTATACGGAAAAAGAAATGACACGCGGGAGCGTGTCATTTCTTTTTTATGATACAAAGCAGGTGTCTCGCAGGTCGATCTGGGACGCGGCGGGACCGGACAGCACCGTGTCGTTGCCGCTGAAGGTGCTGTCGTCCACATACAGGGTCAGCCACGCCCCCGGCATACGCAGCGCCTCAATGGCCGTGCCATTGCGGACAAAATTGCCGCCGTCCAGGTTGCCGCCCCAAGAGGAGCTCTGCGTGGTGTCGATGCACAGCGCCGTGCCGTTGCGGGTAAAGTCGCTGCGCTGTACCCATATCCAGCCGCCGTCCTCCGCCACCGCACCCTTCTCCCAGCCGGAGATCCAGCATTCGTTCAGATAGGTGGGGGCCATGGCCGTGACGCCCGTATCCGCCATCTCGCCGGCGTTCCGGATGCGCAGCCCCGCCAGCACGACATGGATGTCTGTCACCTCGCTGCCGGGCATATGCGTCACCGTGATGGGCGCGTTGAATTCCGTGCCGTCATAGTGTGCCCGCAGCGTCACGGGACGCCGGATGGTCAGCGGCTCGGTGTAGGTGACGTTGGGCAGTATGATCTCCAGCTCCGTCTCATCGCTGAGCTTCTCCGCCTCCTCATCCAGCACTGCCTGCAGCTCCGCCGTGGTGGCCAGGGGCGTATCCTCCCAGCTGATGGTCTTCTGCGGCTTTTCGCTGCACTCAATGGTCTGCCGGAGGGTGATCTCATCGCCGTTTTTCATGTACAGCGTCCAGATGATGTCGTTATAGGTACAGGCGCTTGTCACCTGATGCTCGTGGGCCAGCAGCGCCCCAGCATCGTAGTAGGCGTCCGACTCGTCGTAGATCGTGCAGGTATCGCTGCCCTCGGCGGCCACGGCCTCCACCTTGTGGTAGCGCATCAATTCCCGGAAATCGGCCCGCACATCCTTTGACCGGTCCTCCGCGTCCCTCACATACAGGCACAGCGGGCTGGTGCCCGGCTCGTCCGCCGGCAGCAGCTCCGAACGGTGGCTGGCAGGGAGCGCGCCGCCGCTGGGCTGCGGGCTGAAGCAGGCGAACACATGGTAGATCCGTCCGTCCGCCCCCTCGTAACATGTCTGGCAGCTATCCTCCCTGAAGGTGCCCGCCAGGCCGGAGGGCTCGCTGTCCGCGGTCGGGGCAGGCGGCTCCTCCTGTGTCGGGCTGGGCAGCGGCATAGCGGCCAGCGCGGCAGCCAGTGCAAAAGCCGCCGCACCGCACAGCCACGCGGCGCGGCGCTTCTTTTTTCTGGCGCGTGGCGGCTCCATGGGCCGGCGCGTTACCTGACTGGCGGTGCAGCGCGGGCAGAACGACGCCTCCTCCGGCAGCTCTGCGCCGCACTGGATGCAATTTTTTCTCTTACTCACAATATCCTCACAAAGCATCCCGCAGCTCCAGCACATCCCGGAACCGCTGGTCTGGGTTCATCATGGTGCAGCGCCGGACGATCCGGCCCGCGTGGCCCTCCGCCAGGCGTCGGGAGGGGTGCTGCCCTGTCAGCATCACGTTCAGCAGCACGCCCAGGGAGTAGATGTCCGCCCGTCCGTCAGTCTGGGACAGACCGAACTGCTCCGGCGCGGCGTAGCCTGTGGTGCCCAGGATCACCGTGTCAGCGGGACACTCCGGCTTGACGATGCGGGAGGCGTCGAAGTCGATGAGCACCGCGTCGCTGCCCCGCAGGATCACATTGCTGTCCTTCACGTCCCGGTGTACCGCGCCCATGCTGTGCAGCACCCACAGGGCGCCGCAGATGTCCGCCGTCACCTTCCGGGCCTCCTCCCAGTCCAGCAGGCCGCCCTCCAGCAGATACAGCAGCGTGTCGCCCTGAACGTACTCCTCCAGCACAGCCACACGGCCATCCGCCTCCGCGACCTCCTCCACCCGGGGCAGATAGGGGCAGGACACCGCCAGCAAGCGGCGGTACACATCGGCACTGCCGTCAAACTGGCGGAACACATAGCGCTTTCCCGTGCTCCGATGGCGCAGCAGCGTCACCGTGCCCCGTGCGCCGCGCTTGAGCACCCTGACCTCGTCAAAGTAGACCGCCACGGCACGCAGCAGCTCCTGATACACAGCTACCCCTCCCTCCTGTTTCGCTTCCCCAGTATAGCCAACTTTCGATGCCGTGTAAAGTCGATACGGCGAGAAAATGCGAGAAAAAGTGCCGTACTATGCAGCCCGCATATTGTTTTTATGGGAAATTTTGTCTACAATAGGAAAAAACGCAAATAAGGACGGCATACACATGGATCGAAAAAACACCGGCCAGCTCCTGCAGGAGCTGATGGATTCCAATGACCTGGACCGCGTTCTCTCGGAGAACGATACCAGCTTCCGGGAGGACAGCCTGACGGACGCGCTGCAGCGGCTGTTTGACGCGCGGGATATCTCAAAGGCCACGCTGGCCAAAAATTCCGGCATCAGCGAGGTCTATCTGCATCAGGTCTTTTCCGGGCGCCGCTCCCCCTCCCGCAACCGGCTGCTGTGCCTGTGCTTCGGGCTGCGTGCGGAGGTAGAGGAGGCACAGCGCCTTTTGCAGCACGCCCACCACGCGCCGCTGTACCCGCTGGACCGGCGGGACGCCATCCTGATCTATGGGCTGAGTCACGGGCTGACGCTGCCGGAGGTCAACGACGCGCTGTTCAACGCCAATGTGGAAACCCTTTGCTGAAGAAAAAGGCGTCCGGGCTTTGCCCGGCGCCTTTTCCCTTCGGCGCAGCTGTGAAAACGGCAAAGCTCCCGGCCATAGGCCGGGAGCTTTGCCGTTCTCTATCGTTTTGGGGGATCCCCTTACAGGATGGAGTAGTTGACGATCAGGCCGGCGAACACGATGGACACCATGCTCAGCAGCTTGATGAGGATGTTGATAGCGGGGCCGGAGGTATCCTTGAAGGGATCGCCCACGGTGTCGCCCACGACGCCGGCCTTGTGGCACTCACTGCCCTTGCCGCCGAAGTTGCCCGCCTCGATGTACTTCTTGGCGTTGTCCCATGCGCCGCCGGCGTTGGCCATGTAGATGGCCATCAGGAAGCCAGTAACGGTGGCGCCGGCCAGCAGGCCCACAACGCCCTTGTAGCCCAGCACCATACCCACGACGATGGGCGTCACCACCGCGATCACGGTGGGCAGCACCATCTCCTTCAGGCTGGCCTTGGTGCACAGATCCACGCAGCGGGCGTAGTCGGGATCAGCCTTGCCCTCCATCAGGCCGGTGATCTCATGGAACTGACGGCGCACCTCCAGCACCACGCTCTGGGCCGCGCGGCCCACGGAGTTCATGGTCAGGGCGGCAAACACGAAGGGCAGGCAGGCGCCGATGAACAGGCCCGTCAGCACCAGCGGATTCATCAGGGAGAAATCGTTGAAGGTGACCTCAGCCGCGCCCACCTCCTTGACCTTCTCGATGTAGGAGGCCATGAGGGCCAGCGCGGTCAGGGCGGCAGAGCCGATGGCGAAGCCCTTGCCAGTGGCGGCGGTGGTGTTGCCCAGGGAGTCCAGCGCGTCGGTGCGCTTGCGGACCTCGGGATCCAGGCCGGCCATCTCGGCGATGCCGCCGGCGTTGTCAGCCACGGGGCCGTAGGCGTCCGTCGCCAGGGTGATGCCCAGGGTGCTCAGCATACCCACGGCAGCCAGTGCGATGCCGTACAGGCCCATACCGGCGCTGGTAGCGCCGCCGGACAGGAAGAAGGCCAGCAGGATGCAGACCGCCACGATGATGATGGGCATGGCGGTGGACAGCATACCCAGACCCAGACCGCCGATGATGATGGTGGCAGCGCCGGTCTGGCTCTTGCCGCTCAGCTCCTGGGTGGGCTTATAGGTGTCGGAGGTGTAGTACTCGGTGGCCTTGCCGATGAGCACGCCGGCCACCAGGCCGGACAGGATGGCCACATACAGGCCCCAGTGCTCCAGACCCAGCAGAGCCCAGACAAGGAAGAAGGAGATGATGGCGATGAGGATGGCGGACAGGTTGGTGCCGCGGGACAGCGCCTTCAGCAGTGTGCGCTGGTCGGCGTTCTCCTCGGTCTTGACGAAGAAGGAGCCGATGATGGAGCAGAGGATACCCACCGCTGCCATGACCATGGGGATGGCCATGGCCTTGAAGGCCTGATCGGAGAACGCAGCCACGCCCAGAGCGGAGGCGGAGATGATGGAGCCGACATAGGACTCGTACAGGTCGGCGCCCATGCCGGCCACGTCGCCCACATTGTCGCCCACGTTGTCGGCAATGACGGCGGGGTTGCGGGGGTCATCCTCAGGGATGTCGGCCTCCACC
>URVR01000065.1 GCA_900551355.1 uncultured Eubacteriales bacterium
CTACACTTATGCGATCGTCGGCAGCGTCAGATGTGTATAAGAGACAGGTACACGGCCAGATCGGAGAGGGCTTCCTCATCCTGCTGGGCGTGACCCACGAGGACACCGAGGCACAGGCCGTCAAGCTGGCGGACAAGCTGACGGGCCTGCGCATTTTTGAAGATGAAAACGACAAGATGAACCGCAGCCTGGAGGACGTGAAGGGCCAGCTGCTCATCGTCTCCCAGTTCACGCTGTACGGCAACTGCAAAAAGGGCCGCCGCCCCGAGTTCCTGGCCGCCGCCCGGCCGGAGGTGGCCATCCCCCTGTACGAGAAGTTCGTCCAGCTCTGCCGTGACAAGGGCTTCCACACCGAGACCGGCGAGTTCGGCGCCTACATGCAGGTGGAGAGCCTCAACGACGGCCCGGTAACGCTGGTGGTGGACACCGACCAGTTGTAAGAAAGGAGCGCGCCATGCACATCACATCCCTTCAGGTGGGGCCCATCATGACCAACTGCTACCTGCTGTGCGACGAGGCGGCAAAGGTCTGCGCCCTCATCGACCCCGGCGACGATGCACCGCAGGTGGCGGACATGGTGGCCCGCAGCGGCTGCGCCCTGCGGTACATCCTGCTGACCCACGGCCACTTTGACCACACCTCCGCCGTCCGCCCTCTGCTGGAGCAGTACCCGGACGTACCGGTGTACATCCATGAAAAGGACGCCGCGGACACGGAGCGCGGCGAGCTGCTGTTCCGCAAGGTGGGGCCGGAGAACCAGCGCTACTACAAGGAGGGCGACACCCTGCCGCTGGGCGGGCTGACCCTCCGCGTGCTGGAGACGCCGGGCCACTCCGAAGGCTCCGTCTGCCTGCTGGTGGAGGGGCAGGGCGTCCTGTTCGCCGGCGACACCCTGTTCCGCTGCTCCTGCGGCCGGTGCGACTTCCCCGGCGGCGACTACCGGAAGATGCTCTCCTCCCTGGGCCGTCTGGCGGCGCTGGAGGGCAACCTGCGGGTACTGCCCGGTCACGACCGGGAGACCACGCTGGACTACGAGCGCCGGGTCAACCCCTACATGCGGCAAGGGGCGAAGCAATGAAGCTGCAATTCCACGGCCACGACGACCGCTACGCCATCGAGCAGAGCCTGCTGGCCTTCTTTCCGGAGGAGCGCCCCGTCTATGAGGCTCCCGCCCCCGGCGAGGACGACTGCGCCTTCGTCTCCCTGACGGAGGGGAAGCGCTATGCCACCGGCGTCACCACCCTTCACTATCACGGCAAAACGGCGCGGGGCGTCTCCCGCGCCGTTCTTACGGACGCCCCCGACGAGTACGAGCGGGAGCGTCTGCGTCAGCGCGCCCTGAAGCTGTCCTTCTTCAAGGCGGCCCGGGACATCACCGGCGTCACCCCCAGCTGGGGCGCCCTCACCGGCATCCGCCCCGGCAAGCTGGCCCGCGCCATGCTGGAGCAGGGCAAAACGGCGCGGGAGACAGACCGCATCCTGCGGGACACCTACTTCGTCTCGCCGGAGCGCCGCCGTCTGGCCATCGAGACGGCGCAGGCGGGCTTGACTGCCAAGCGCAATCTGCGTCCTAACGAGATCTCTCTCTATGTGGGCATCCCGTTCTGCCCCACCCGCTGCGCCTACTGCAGCTTCGTGTCCGCGTCGGTAGAGAAGTCCTTCGGCCTGATGGAGCCGTATCTGGCGGCGCTGGAGCAGGAGATCACCGACGCCGCCCGCATGGTGGCGGAGACGGGGCTGTCCGTCAAGTCCTTCTACATGGGCGGCGGCACGCCCACCACCCTGTCGGCACAGCAGATGGATCACCTGCTGACCCACCTGAACAAGAGCTTTGACCTGACGGGCTGCGCGGAATACTGCATCGAGGCGGGCCGCCCCGACACCATCACACGGGAGAAGCTGCAGGTGCTGCTGGATCACGGCGCCGACCGCATCAGCGTCAACCCCCAGTCCATGGAGGACGAGGTGCTGCGGGCCATCGGCCGCCGCCACACGGCGGCGGACATCGAGCAGACCATGGAGCTGGCCACCTCCATGGGGTTCCCCCATGTAAACATGGATCTCATCGCCGGACTGCCCGCCGACACGCCGGAGGGCTTCCGCCGCACACTGGACAAGTGCCTGACCTTTGGTGCGGACAACATTACCGTCCACACCCTCAGCCTGAAGAAGGGCAGCCGCATCCTGCTGGAGGGCCTGCCCATCCCATCGGCGCAGGACGTGTCCGCCATGCTGGACTATGCCAACGACGCCCTGCGCACCGCCGGCTTCACCCCCTACTATCTCTACCGCCAGAAGTACATGTCCGGCAGCTTCGAGAACGTAGGCTGGTGCATATCCGGCGCGGAGGGACTGTATAATATCTACATCATGGAGGAGCTGCACAGCATCCTGTCCCTGGGCGCCGGCGGCTCCACGAAGATGGTGGATCCGGTGCGCGACCGTATCGAGCGGGTGTTTCATCCCAAGTTTCCCACGGAGTACATCGCCCGTCCCGAGAAGATCCGGCAGGATCTGGAGACGTTCCGCCGGTTCCACGAGAATATGCTGAAGTAAACGGGAGGTGCGGCATGGCCCAGCGTCGCCACAACTTCATCAGCGGCGCCGCCGTGCTGGCCTTTGCCGTGGCGGTGACCAAGGTGCTGGGCGCCCTCTACAAGATCCCGCTGGGCAACCTGCTGGACAAGGAGGGCATGGCCCACTTCTACGCCGCCTATAACATTTACAGCCTGCTGCTGGTGCTGTCCACGGCGGGCCTGCCCCTGGCTCTGTCCCGGCTGGTGTCCCGGGCGGCGGCCCAGGGCCGTCTCAACGCCCAGCGCCGCATTTTCCGGACGGCGCTGGCGCTGCTGACCGCCATCGGCCTTGTGTGCAGCGCCGTCATGTGCCTGTACCCCCAGTGGCTCAGCGGCCTGCTCCACGACTCGCTGGCCGCCCCGGCCATCCGGGCGCTGGGGCCGGCGGTGCTGTTCGTCTGCCTGACCTCCGCCGTCCGGGGCTATACCCAGGGGCTGGGGGACATGACCCCCACCGCCGTCAGCCAGATGACGGAGTCCGCCGGCAAGCTGGTCATCGGCCTGGGTCTGTGCCTTGTGCTGCTGCACCGGGGCGCGGACTCGTCCCTGTGCGCCGCCGGGGCCATCGCCGGCGTCACCGCCGGCTCCCTGCTGTCGCTGGCGGTGCTGGCCGTGTACCTGCTGCGCCGCCGCCGGCCCATCATCGCCTCGGACACGCCGCCCGCCCGGTCCGCCGTCCTCCGTGAGCTGCTGACCGCCGGCATCCCCATCACGCTGGGCGCGGCGGGCATGAGCCTCATCACCCTGCTGGATCAGGCGCTGGTGATGTCCACCCTCCAGAATACCCTGGGCTATACGGAGGCCGCCGCCACCGCGCTGTACGGCGAGTACACCTTCGGCATGACGCTGTTCGCCCTGCCGCCGTCGTTCATCTACCCCGTCACCGTCAGCCTGGTGCCGGACATCGCCGCCGCCCTGGCCCGGGGCGACCGCGCCGCCGCGGGGCGCAGTACCGCCGCCGCCCTGAAGCTCACCACCCTCATCGCCCTGCCCGCCGGGGCGGGACTGTCGGTGCTGGCCGGGCCCATCCTGCACCTGCTGTACCCGGCGGTGCCCGCCACCGCCGAGGCCGCCGCCTACCACCTGACCATTCTGGGCATCGCCTGCATCTTCGTGTGCCTGATGGTGGCCACCAACGGCGTCCTGCAGGCCTACGGCAAGGAGTACATCCCCGTCGTCACCCTGCTGTGCGGCGGCGTCCTGAAGATCGTCACCAACTACCTGATGGTGGGTGACCCCGCCACCAACGTCCGGGGCGCCCCGGTCAGCACACTGTACTGCTACGCGCTGATCGTGGTGCTGAACCTCATCGCCATCGCCCGCTGCGTGCCGGAACGGCCCTCCTACTTCCGCCTGTTCGCCAAGCCGCTGCTGATCACGGCGGTGATGGCGCTGGCTGCCCGCTCGTCTTATGACCTGCTGGCGCGTGTGCTGCCGGCCCGCTGGGCCGTGCTGCCCGCCATCGCGGCTGCGGCGGTGGTCTACTGCGTGCTGGCGCTGGCGCTGGGCGCCGTGACCCGCGCCGATGTCGCCGGCCTGCCCAAGGGTGAGAAAATCGCCCGGATCCTGCATTTACACTGAACTTTTCAATGTACCAACGCGAAAACCTCTTGCAATGGGAGCGTAAGTATGATAAATTTTGTTAGGAAACCGCGCTACGGCTACGAGGACCTGCTGGAGATCATCCGTCTCCTCCGTTCGGAGGATGGCTGCCCCTGGGACAAGGTGCAGACCCACCGGTCCATCCGCCGCGGCCTCCTGGAGGAGGCCTACGAGGCCGCCGAGGCCATCGACAACGACGACCCCGTCCTTCTGAAGGAGGAACTGGGCGACGTGCTGATGCAGGTGGTGTTCCACGCGGACATCGAGTCCGACGCCGGCCGCTTCACCATGGACGACGTGTGCGACGGCGTGGTGAAGAAGCTGCTGTTCCGCCACCCCCATGTGTTCGGAGACGGGCACGAGGACTCGCCGGAGTCGGTGCTGGTCAGCTGGGACAAGCTGAAGCGCCGGGAAAAAGGCCAGAAGACCGTGGCCGACAGTATGGACAGTGTAGCCCGGAGCCTGCCGGGCCTTTGGCGCGCCGAAAAGCTCCAGAAGAAGGCGGCCTCCGCCGGCTTCGAGTGGCCGGACGTGCAGGGCGCGCTGGCCAAGCTGGAGGAGGAAGTGTCCGAGCTGCGCCGCGCCGTGGAGGATGGCGGCAATGTGCCGGACGAGCTGGGCGACGTGCTGTTCGCCGCCGTGAAGGTGGGCCGCTTCTGCGCCTGCGATCCGGAGGACGCGGTCAACGGCACCTGCGAAAAATTCATCCGCCGTTTCCGCGCCGTGGAAGAGGGCGCGGCGGCCCGGGGGAGGGAGGTCTCCCAGCTCTCGCTGGAGGAGATGACCGCCCTGTGGAACGAGGCAAAACGTTCTTAATGCGATCTCGATCGTTTTGAGATACGCCGCCCGGTGGGACGGCGCCAACAAATGAAAAAAATTTGGGAGGAACTATCATGAATAAAACCGAACTGATCGCCGCCGTGGCAGAGAAGACCGGCCTGTCCAAGAAGGACACCGAGGCTGCCGTCAACGCGACCCTGCTGACCATCACCGAGACCCTGAAGGCCGAGGAGAAGGTGCAGCTGGTGGGCTTTGGCTCCTTCGAGACCAAGAAGCGCGCCGCCCGTACCGGCCTGAACCCCCGTACCAAGGAGACCGTTGAGATCCCCGCCTCCAAGGTGCCCGCTTTTAAGGCCGGCAAGGCTCTGAAGGACGCCGTTGCCGAGTAACATGCTTTCACGGGAGCCGGTGTGACGCCACACCGGCTCCTTTACCGTTTCTGGGAGGATACTATGCGACTTGATAAATACCTGAAGGTCTCCCGCCTCATCAAGCGCCGCACCGTGGCCAACGAGGCCTGCGACAACGAGCGCGTCACCGTCAACGGCCGTGTGCAGCGTGCGTCCTACGACGTGAAGGTGGGCGACGTCATCTCCATCCGCTTCGGCCAGAATACCCTGACGGTGGAGGTGCTGAGCGTCACGGAGAACGTGGGCAAGGACGCAGCGGCCGCCATGTACCGCGAGGCAGCGCCCCAGCCGGACAAACTGTCATAAACCGGAGCGTTCCCTCATACGATACAGTGAAAACTGTGTGGGAGGGAGCGCTTTTCTGATGCCTTACGACATGACCGACGGCGGCGCAGCCGCCTATCACCGCCTCCAGCTGGAGGGGCGGGAGAAGCTGAGCGTCTCCGGCGTGGAGGACGTGGTGCGGTTCGACGAGAACTGCATCGTCACCACCACCAGCGCCGGCACGCTCATCATCACCGGGGAGGAGCTGCACATCGGCAAGCTGTCCCTGGACGGCGGCGAGATGCAGGTGGACGGCCGCATCGACGCCGTGACCTACGAGGACACGGAGGTGCGGCAGGGCTCGTTCCTGTCCCGCCTGTTCGGCTGACATGGAGAACCATGTGCCCCAGCAGCTCACCGCCTACCTGACCGCCGCAGCGCTGGGAGCCGCCTCCGCCATGGTCTACGACCTGCTGCGCACCGTGCGGCTCCGCCGCCGCCGGGACCGGCGGCTCACCGGCCTGCTGGACGTTCTGTACACCGCCGTGCTGGGCTTGCTGCTGCTGTGGTTCGCCCTGCGGATAGGGCAGGGGGAGCTGCGGCTGTATATGCTCACCGGCGTGGCGCTGGGCGCCCTGCTGTACAGCCTGACGCTGCCGTCGCTGCTGCGTCCCCTGTGGGATTTCTGGCTGGACGCGGCGGTGGCGCTGTGCCGTCTGCTGTGCCGCCCGGCGGTGCTGGCGGCGCGCTGGCTGAAAAAAGCCGCCGCTTTCCTGAAAAAACACTTTTCTTTTCGCCGCGTCTGCGCTACAATGGGGATAAGAAAGCGGCCCCGCCGGCCGCGGAAGGGAGCGGACAGCCATGGCGCAGAAAAAGACCCGCAAGAAAAAGTCCAACACCGTACTGCTGCTGGTGCTGGCCGTCCTCATCGTGGTGGTGGGCGTGCAGATCGTCAACGTCTACGGGCGCCTGCGGGACGTCCGGGCGCAGGAGGCGTCCCTGACCCAGCAGCTGCAGGAAAAGACCCAGGAGAACGAAGCGCTCCAGTCCGACCTGGACAAGAAGGATGATCCCGACTTCATCAAGGCGCTGGCCCGCGACCTGCTGGGCCTGGCCGAGGAGGGCGAGCGCATCTTCTACGACGTCAACGACTGACCCCCATATGTACACCGCGCCCCGCCGGAAGGCGGGGCGTTTCTGTTGCCATTTTTCCGCCCGTATGCTATACTGGCGGCAACGAAAGGAGGAACGCCTATGCCTACGTTTCTGGAACAGCGCTACCGCAGGCAGCACCTGCGCTGCGTGCGGCACATCACGCTGGACCCCAAGGGCCGGGGCGCCGTCCGCATCCACATGATCCCGCCCCGGGAGGATGCGCCGTCCGCGCCGTTCCTGCTGCTGCTCAACGGCGACAAGCTGGTGCCGCTGAACCTGTCCTGGGCCATTCTGCTGGCCAACTTCATGGACCGGCTGGAGCCCTTTGCCGGTCTGGAGATCGGCGAGTCCGACTGGCGCGCCATGGCGGACGCCGCCGTGGCCGAGACACATAAGACCTATCCCTTCACGAAAAAGGCCGACCTGGCCGATGACCTGACCCTGATGCTCACCTCGCTGGTGGCCATCGCCCGGGGCCAGGAGCCGGAGGCGGAGGTGGGCGTCCTCTCACTGGGCGAGTACGCCTCCCAGATGACCGCACCCCACCGCATGGATCTGATGCTCAGCGCCATGCACCGCGACGGCGCGTGGCACTGCAACCAGAAATGCCTCCACTGCTACGCCGCCGGCCAGTCTCTGGCCGATGCGCCGGAGCTGTCCACCCAGCAGTGGCTGGAGATCCTCCGCCGCCTGCGAAGCGCCAATATCCCGCAGGTCACGTTTACCGGCGGCGAGCCCACCCTCCGCGCCGATCTGGTGGAGCTGGTGGACGCGGCCCAGTGGTTCGTCACCCGCCTGAATACCAACGGCCAGCTCCTGACCCCGGCGCTGTGCGCCAAGCTGTACGATGCCAGCCTCGACAGCGTGCAGGTCACGCTGTACAGCGCCGACCCCGCCGTCCACAACGCGCTGGTGGGCGCCGACGGCTTTGAAAAAACGGTGCAGGGCATCCGGAACGCCGTGGCCGCCGGCCTCATCGTCTCGGTGAACACGCCGCTGTGCAGCCTGAATACCGACTACGCCGCCACCCTGCGCTTTGCCGCCTCGCTGGGCGTGCGCTACGCCACCTGCTCCGGCCTTATCCCCTCTGGCAGTGCGCAGGCTGCGGAGAGCCGCGCCACCCGCCTGACGGAGCAGGAGCTGACGGACGTGCTGCGCGCCGCCGTCCCCGTGGTGGAGGAGCTGGGCGTGGAGCTGGACTTCACCAGCCCCGGCTGGCTGCCGGAGGAGACTCTCCGTTCCCTGGGTCTTCACCTGATCCCCAGCTGCGGCGCCTGTCTTTCCAACATGGCCATCGCCCCGGACGGCAGCGTCATCCCCTGTCAGAGCTGGCTCAGCGCCCCGCCGCTGGGCAATATGCGCACCGACGACTGGCGCACCATCTGGAACGGCGAGCGCTGCGCCGTCATCCGGGCGGAGAGCGCGAAAATGGATCACATCTGCCAGCTGCGCACCGGCAACAGGGAGGAGGCCGCCACATGCTGAAGAAACTGCATATCCTGCTGCTGACGGTGCTGGCGGCGCTGTGCTGCACCGTCACCGCCTGGGCGGACTACGACTATATCGACCGCTACGACGTGGACGTGCTGCCCAACACCGACGACGGCAGCCTGACCATCACCGTCTCCCTGACGTGGACGGCGCTGGAGGAGCTGCCCTACGGGCAGGAGCTGAAGATCGGCGTGCCCAACGGCTCCATCCGGGAGGAGACGACCCTCACCGACAATATCGAGCGCCTGTCCTTCGACAACAGCTACATGTACGTCTATCTGGACCGCGCCTACGACCAGGGCGAGACGTTTACCTTCTCCTACCGCTGGGTGCAGGAGTACATGTACACGCTGGACGGCGGCACGGTGCTCTACGATTACACCCCCGGATGGTTCGACGAGGCGAAGATGGGGGCCATGACCCTGACGTGGCACGACCCCGCCGGTCTCACCGGCGACTTCACCGAGGGGACAGTTTCCGGCGCGGACAGTGTGACGGTGGCGGATGGACTGACCATCACCGCCTCCGACCTGGACTACGGCTACCGGATGAACGTCCGGGTGCGCTACACCGACTGGCCCACCGTGCTGTCCCCGGAGAACAGCATCGGCAGCCAGCCCGACAATGACTATGACGGCTATTACGACGACGATCTGGATCTGGAGGCGCTTTTCGGTGGTCTGGTGATCCTGTTCATCGTCATCTGCATCGTGGTGGTGGTGTGCAGCCGGGGCGACGGCTATGCCTGTCTCTTATACACATCTCCGAGCCCACGAGACGTAGAGGAAT
>URVR01000066.1 GCA_900551355.1 uncultured Eubacteriales bacterium
TGGAATATGCTTTGTGCAGGTCGCGTACTTCTAAAAGTTTTTTTGTATAATCCATACTTAACACCTCTTTTTTGTTCATGTTTTTTTACAATTAAAATTTTACTACACAAAGCACAAATACACCACTTACATTTGATGTAAGGTTCCTTTGCTTGAATTTCACCGCTATTCTTTATGCTGCTTTTCGTCTGTCACCAGACATTCAATCTTCTACAAAATATTCACCATATATCATAGTCGGTTGACCGACCAATAACAACACACTATTTCTTGACAACCTTATACTCATGTTCTACAAGAGTTCTAAATCTATTTGTTTAATCCATAAATGCAAAAAGGACAGCAGTATCAAATTGCTATCCTTGCATTTTATTATGGCTGATAATGTATAAGCGTGGGTTCGTCATATTTGGTGTGGTATCTTTAACTATGGGAAACTCCGCGCTCCCATTTGCTCACCGCCTTGTCCGTCACATGCAGCAGCTGTGCCAGCTGCCGCTGGGTCAGGCCCTGCCGCTTTCGCTGTTCGGCCACAAAGGTGCCGAAGGTCTGTTTGTCCAAAGTGATCACCTCGCTGCCATTGTAGCAGGCGGGGCGGAAAATGCAACCGACCGGCGGTTTACATGCCCGTTTTTTCGCATTTTTCACCGGATGACTGGGAAAAGCCGACAAGGGTTGCCTAAAAGAGGAAAAAGCGGTATAATACTCTGTAACACACTTTGCGCCGCGCGCAAAGACCGATTTGAGGTATGAAGGATGAAAACACAGGAAAAGCTGAACATGACCATGCTCTGCGACTTCTACGAGCTGACCATGGGCAACGGGTATTTCCAGGCCGGGTACAAGGACCGCATCGTCTACTTTGACGTGTTCTTCCGCAAGGTGCCGGACGGCGGCGGCTTTGCCATCACGGCGGGACTGGAGCAGCTCATCGACTACATCGAAAACCTGCATTTCACGGAGGAGGACATCGCCTATCTGCGGGGGCGGAACCTGTTCTGTGAGGAATTTCTGGACTATCTGCGTACCTTCCGCTTCACCGGCGACATCTACGCTATCCCGGAGGGAACGCCGGTGTTCCCCAAGGAGCCGCTGGTGGTGGTGCGCGCCCCGGCCATTGAGGCCCAGCTCATCGAGACGTTCACCCTGTTGACCATCAACCACCAGAGCCTCATCGCCACCAAGGCCAACCGCATCAACCGCACCGCCCGGGGCCGGACGGTGCTGGAGTTCGGCTCCCGCCGGGCGCAGGGCGCCGACGCGGCCATCATCGGCGCGCGGGCGGCCTACATCGGCGGCGTGGCCGGTACGGCCTGCACCCTGTCCGACGAGCTGTACGGCGTGCCCGCCGGCGGAACCATGGCCCACGCCTGGGTGCAGATGTTCCCCAGCGAGCTGGAGGCATTCAAGACCTACTGCCGTATGTACCCCACCAACGCCACGCTGCTGGTGGACACCTACAACACGCTGCACTCCGGCATCCCCAATGCCATCCGCGCCTTTGACGAGGTGCTCAAGCCCATGGGCATCACCCAGTGCGGTATCCGGCTGGACTCCGGCGATCTGGCCTATCTGACGCAGAAGGCCCGGAAGATGCTGGACGACGCCGGCTGGACAGAGTGCAAGATCTCCGTGTCCAACTCGCTGGACGAGTACCTTATTCAGGATATGCTGCTGCAGGGCGCACAGATCGACATGTTCGGCGTGGGCGAGCGGCTCATCACCGCCAAGTCCGAGCCGGTGTTCGGCGGCGTGTACAAGCTGGTGGCCGTTGAGGAGCCGGACGGCACGGTGGTGCCCAAGATCAAGGTCAGCGAGAACGTGGAAAAGATCACGGTGCCCCATTTCAAGAAGGTGTACCGCTTCTACGGACGGGATACCGGCAAGGCCATCGCCGACTACATGACGCTTCACGACGAGACGGTGGACGACACCAAAGACCTGACCATCTTCGATCCGCTGGCAACGTGGAAGAGAAAGCACATCTACAACTTTGAGGCCCGGGAGCTGCTGGTGCCGGTATTCCTGAACGGCAAGCGGGTGTACGACAGCCCGCCGCTGCCGGAGATCCGCGACTACTGCCAGCAGCAGGTGGACACCCTGTGGGACGAGGTGAAGCGCTTCGACTATCCCCACAAGTACTACGTCGACCTGTCCGACAAGCTGTGGGACATCCAGCAGCATCTGCTGCGCAGCTCCCAGGAGTAACAAAAGGCAGGCCCGCAAGAAAGAGAAAAGGAGGTACGCCTGTGAAAAAACCGAGAGTCCAACAGAGAACAGAGCGCCGCATATCCGCGGCGCTGCGGCTGGTGCTGGTGGCGGTGCTGCTGGCGGCGCAGCTGGCGCTGGTGTTCCTCCTGAGCACCGTCCTCAAGCAGCGGGCGGCCCTGGCCTACACCATTTTGGAGCTGCTGGCCTTCGTCTGCGGTGTGTACATCTGGAC
Source organism: uncultured Eubacteriales bacterium (assembly GCA_900551355.1). Lineage (GTDB taxonomy): Bacteria > Bacillota > Clostridia > Oscillospirales > Oscillospiraceae > Vescimonas. The sequence goes on from URVR01000066.1 coordinate 2,444, forward strand.
GAAGCCCGGCACCACCAGCTACAAGGTGGGATGGATATTCTTGATCCTCTTCCTGCCGGTGGTGGGACTGATCCTCTACTGGCTGTGGAACGGCGGCCGCCAGTCCAAGCGACTGGATCTGAAAAAGCTGCCGCCGCCCCAGGAGCCGGGGCACAAACAGGAGGAGAGCCGCCTGAATGTGGAAAAGCTGCGGCAGACCATGCCCCAATGGGCACCGCTGGCAGCCTATCTGAACAATAAAGGATTTCCGCTTTACAGAAACACTGCTGCAACGTATCTGCCCACCGGCAAGGCGTTTCTGGAGGATATGCTGGACGCCATGGAGCAGGCGGAGCGCTTCATCTTCCTGGAGTACTTCATCATGGCGGAGGGCGAGATCTGGGATCGCCTGACGGACATCCTGCGCCGCAAGAGCGGACAGGGCGTGGAGGTCAAGCTGATCTTCGACGACTTCGGCAGCATGATGCGCATGCCCGCCGAGGAGGTGGAGGCCCTGCGCCGGGCCGGTGTGGAGGTCATCGTCTTCAATCCGGTGCACCACTATGTGAACCGGCTGTACTTCAACTACCGCGACCACCGGAAGATCACCTGTGTCGACGGCGACACGGCCTACACCGGCGGCGCCAATCTGGCCGATGAGTACGCCGACATCATCCGGCGCTTCGGCTACTGGAAGGACTGCGGCATCCGGCTGGAGGGCGAGGGCGCCTGGGGCCTGACCCGGGAGTTCATCTACATGTGGGAGCGCCTGGGCGGCGAATTCCACAGCGAGCACGACTACTACCGTCCCATGCACCACGCTCTGTCTGACGGCTTCTGCCAGACGGTGGTGGACGGGCCGGACAATAACCCGGACGCCATGGCGGAGGATGTGTTCCTCCAGATGATCTCGCGGGCGCGGCAGACGGTGTATATCACCACGCCGTATCTGGCCATCGACGAGCCGATGATCAAGGCCCTGTGCCTGGCCGGGGACAGCGGCGTGGACGTGCGGCTGATGATGCCGGGCATCCCGGACCACAAATTTGCCTATCAGGTGGCGCAGAGCTATTTTCCGGAGTTGACAGACCATGGTGTGAAGATATATACTTACACGCCGGGTCTTATCCACGGCAAGACCGTGATGGTGGACCGGGAGGCGGCCTTCGTTGGCTCGGTGAACATGGACTTCCGCAGCTTCCAGCTGCACTTCGAGTGCGGCGAGCTGCTGTACCGCGTGCCCGCCATCGAGTCGCTGCTGGAGGATATGGACGACATCATGGCCCACAGCGAGCCGGTGACGCCGGCACGCATGGCGGCGCGTCCCTGGTACCTGCGGGTCGTGGGCGTGGTGCTGCGTCTGTTTGCCATGTGGATGTGAAAGGGGAGGAGCACGGTTGGCCTGTTATATTTTCGGCGCGGGCAGCTATTACGGCCTTTCCCGGCGTCCCGCACCCGGCGATATGGTCATCGCCGCCGACGGCGGCTGGCGCGTCTGCCGGGAGGAGGGTATCGTGCCCGACCTGCTGCTGGGGGATTTTGACTCGCTGCACACCGTGCCGGACTTTGCCCATATCCGCCGGGTACCGGTGGAAAAGGACGACACCGACATGATGCTGGCCATCAAGGAGGGGCTTGCCCGGGGCGAGACGGAATTCCATCTCTACGGCGGTATGGGCGGACGCACCGACCACACCATCGCCAACCTCCAGGGGCTTCTCTATCTGGCGGAGCGGGGCGCACAGGGTTGGCTGTACGGCGACCGGGAGCGTTTTACCGCTATCCGCAATGGGGAGATCGACCTCCCGGCCCGGGAGAAGGGCATCGTGTCCGTGTTCTGCATGGGCGCGGACGCGCAGGGCGTCACCATCGAGGGCGGCCAGTACACCGTACATGACGCGGTGCTGACGGCGTCGTTCCCGCTGGGCGTCAGCAATCATTTTGTGGGCAATCCTGTCCGCGTGGCTGTCACGCGGGGCAGTTTGCTGATAGCATTGATCGAAAAGGAGTAAATCAACATGAAAAAGAACGGACTGAACAAGCTGCTGGCCCTGCTGCTGGCCCTGGTGATGGTGCTGGCGCTGGCCGCCTGCGGCAATAAGGCTCAGGACAACGGCGGCGCCGGCGATGACGCCAACGTCGTCACCGACGGCACCGTGGCCGATGGCGCCACCGTGGGCAAGGGCGCTACCGCCTTCACCGTGGAAGTGGCTCAGCTGGACGGCACCTCCATCACCTTCACCGTCAACACCGACAAGGCCACCGTGGGCGAGGCTCTGCTTGAGCTGGGCATTGTGGCCGGTGACGACACCGAGTACGGCCTGTACGTCAAGACCGTCAACGGCGTGACGCTGGACTATGATACGGACGGCGCTTACTGGGCCTTCTACATCAACGGCGAGTACGCCATGACCGGTGTGGACGCCACCAACATCGAGGCCGGCGCCATCTACGCCCTGAAGGCGGAGAAGGCCGAGGGCTGAGACTGACCGCACAGCAAAAAAAGGACAGGCATGGCTTTGCCATGCCTGTCCTTTTTTGCACATTTCAGCGGGTCAGCGCCGCCTCAGCCTCCCCCATGAGGTACAGGGAGCCGCAGCACAGCACCGCGCCGTCCGCGGCACTGTCCAGCGCCAGTGCCGCGCCCTCTGCCACGGAGGCGCAGGCCGTCACCGGCTTGCCCAGCGGCGCCAGATAGGCTGCCAGCTCCTGAGCCGGCAGGGCGCGGGGACTGTCCGGCGTCACGGTGATGAACCGTGCCGTGCAGGGCAGCAGCGGCGCGTACATGTGTCGGTAGTCCTTGTCCCGCAGGACGCCGGTGAGCACCGTCAGCGGCCGTCCGGGCAGATAATCCCGGATGTTTTCCACCAGTGCCGCCATGCACTGGGGGTTATGCCCGCCGTCCATGACCACCAGCGGCTCCCGCCGCACCACCTCGAAGCGGACAGGCCAGCGCACCTGCGCCAGACCCTGCCGCACCGCGTCCTCGCCGATGGCCCAGCCCCGGCGGCGCAGCACCTCCGTTACCGTCAGCGCTGTGGCGGCGTTGTACAGCTGCATCCGGCCCAGCAGCGGCAGATGCAGATCGGTCAGGTCACCGAAATCGAAGGACTGACCGTCCAGCGAGTGGGCGAGAGGGGAGAGAGCGTCCATGTCCACCGGGTGCAGCGTGACGCCGCAGGAGCGGCATCGTGTGGATACGATCTCCGCCACAGACGGCGCACAGGGGTACAGCACCGCCTCGCAGCCGGGCTTGATGATGCCGGACTTGGTGGCGGCGATCTTCTCCACGGTGTCGCCCAGATAGGCCATGTGATCGAGCCCGATATTGCACAGCACGGCGGCCTCCGGCGCGGGAATGACGTTGGTGGCGTCGAACTCGCCGCCCATGCCCACCTCACATACCACGATGTCGCACTTACGCCGGGCAAACCATGTGAAGGCGATGGCGGTCACTATTTCAAACTCCGAGGGGTGGTCAGCCATGCTGTCCGCCAGCGGCTGCACCTCCTCCGTGATGGCGCACAGCTCCTCGTCGGGGATCTCCTGACCGTTCACCTGCATCCGCTCGTTGAAGCGAAAGATGTAGGGCGATGTGTACAGCCCCGTGCGATACCCCGCGGCTTGCAGGATGGAAGCCAGCATGGCGCAGGTGGAGCCCTTGCCGTTTGTACCGGTGATGTGAACGAACCTTACCGTCCGTTCCGGATGCCCCAGCTTTTCCAACAGCTCGTGGATGCGCCGGAGCCCCGGCTTGCTGCGCCGCCAATCCACCGCGTGGATGTAGGCCAGCGCCTCACGGATCGTCATGCTTTCTGCCTCCCTTGGCTTGGATGTGCCGCTGTACGCCGCTGAGCGCACCGCGCCGCAGCAGCAGCCACACGATGAGGGTGTCCACCGAAGCGGTCAGGGCGAACTGGATGCCGCGGGACACCAGCTTTGCCAGGAAAAACGCCTGCTTCGCGTCGCCGCCGTACACCAGCGCCAACGCCATGCTCTGCCATAGGACGGAGCCCAGCAGTGCTGCGGGGAAGAAGGCCAGCGCTGTCCGGGGCAGGGTGCTTTTCTCCAGCACATAGCGCCGTACCAGACCGGCCAGCAGGCCGTACAGGATGGGCGGCAGGCAGAAGATGGGGTTATAGCCGAAGGGGGAGAACAGGCAGCCGATCAGGTCGGCGGCGAAGCCCACCAGCGCGCCGGGGATGGGGCCGCACAGCAGACCCGCCAGCACGATGGGCAGCGCCTCCAGCGAGATGCGGGTGGTTTCCGCCGGGATGAGGGTCAGCACCCGCGCCAGCACCACGCTCATGGCGGTCAGCAGGGCGCAGACAGTCAGGGAATAGGTGCTGAAAGCGGGACGTGCGACAGCTGACATTTCTTTTCCAGGCATAAAAAAACCTCCTTATCCTTGGGATGGGAGGAATCTTACAGATAGTAAAATAAAATACTGCCGTGTGGAAGCTGGAATGGAATCGCGGAGCAAGCTCCTTCGTCCGGCGGCAGCCTCCCATCCGCTCGGCACTTAACGCACCATCCCTACACACGCGCTGGAAGTATTATACAGCCTGCTCCCGGGAAAAACAAGAGGCAAACAAGAAAAATCCGACACCTGCCGCGGAACGGTGATTGACGGGGCGACGGCTCATTGTGTATAATATTGGGCAGAATGTGTCAGGGAGGATGCAGCATGGAGATACGGTTTACAGACGGCAGCTATACGGACAGTGAGGGGCGGGTCATGCTGGATCCCACCGTTTACAAGGACTGGCAGATCGGCGCGGCGGCGGAGAGAGAGCTGCCGCCGGTGGAGGCTTTCCGCCAAAAGCTGGGGCTGCTGCCGGAGGAGCTAATCCCCCACGGCAAAACGCCCAAGCTGGATTTCCTGCGCATCATGGAGCGCCTGAAGGATCGGCCTGACGGCAAGTATATCGAGGTCACTGCCATCACCCCCACGCCGCTGGGCGAGGGCAAGTCCACCACGTCGCTGGGGCTGATCGAGGGACTGGGACGGCTGGGGAAAAACGTGGGCGGCTGCCTGCGCCAGCCCTCCGGCGGCCCCACCATGAACGTCAAGGGCACTGCCGCCGGCGGCGGCAACGCCCTGCTCATCCCTATGACCGAGTTCTCGCTGGGGCTTACCGGCGACATCAACGACATCATGAACGCCCACAATCTGGCCATGACGGCGCTGAACGCCCGGATGCAGCACGAGCGCAACTATGACGACGCCCAGCTGGCCCAGCGTGGCCTGCGCCGCCTGGACATCGACCCGGCGCGGGTGCAGTGGAGCTTCGTGCTGGACTTCTGCTGTCAGGCGCTGCGGAAAATGCACATCGGCGGCGACGGGAAAATGGACGGCTATCCCATGGACACCTGCGCCAACATCGCCGTCAGCTCCGAGCTGATGGCCATCCTGTCCGTGGCGCGGGATCTGCCCGATCTGCGCCGCCGCATCGGCGACATCGTACTGGCCTACGACAGGCAGGGCCGTCCCGTCACCACGGAGGATCTGGAGGTAGCGGGCGCCATGACGGCGTGGATGCGCAATACCATCAACCCCACCCTGTGCTATACGGTGGAGCATCAGCCGGTGCTGGTCCACGCAGGGCCGTTTGCCAATATTGCCATCGGTCAGTCGTCGGTGATCGGCGACCGGCTGGGCGTCAAGCTGTTTGACTACCATGTGACCGAGTCCGGCTTCGCCGCCGACATCGGTTTTGAGAAATTCTGGAACGTGAAGTGCCGCCTCTCCGGTCTGAAGCCGGACGTGTCGGTGCTGGTGGCCACCGTCCGCGCCCTGAAGATGCACGGCGGCGGGCCGGAGGTCATCCCCGGCCGTCCCCTGCCGGACGCCTACACGCAGGAGGATCTGTCCCTGCTGGAGCGGGGCTGCGCCAATCTGCTGCACCATGTGGAGACGATCCGCCGCTCCGGCGTCACGCCGGTGGTGTGTCTGAACCGCTTCCACACCGATACAGAGGCGGAGCTGGCGCTGCTGCGCCGTGTCTGCGAGGCCCACGGCGTGCGCTGCGCCGTGTCCGACCATTGGCGCTATGGCGGCGCCGGGGCGGAGGAGCTGGCACGCACTGTGCTGGAGGCATGTGAGGAGCCGTCGGACTTCCGGCTGCTGTACCCGGACGAGCTGCCTCTGCGGCAGCGGGTGGAGCGCATCGCCCGGGAGGTCTACGGCGCCGACGGCGTGGACTGGTCGCCGCTGGCGGCGGAAAAGGCCGCCCGATTTGAGAGCGATCCCAGGTACGCGGACTACTGCACCATGATGGTCAAGACCCATCTGTCTCTGTCCCACGACCCCACGCTGAAGGGGGTGCCCATCGGCTGGCGTCTGCCGGTGCGGGACGTGCTGGAGTACAGCGGCGCCCGGTTTTTGTGCCCTGTGGCCGGCGGCATCTCCATGATGCCCGGTACCGGCTCCGACCCCGCCTATCGCCGGGTGGATATTGACACGGCCACCGGCGAGGTCACGGGCCTGTTTTGAGGAAGGAGCGCTGGCTCTTATACACATCTCCGAGCCCACGAGACGTAGAGG
>URVR01000067.1 GCA_900551355.1 uncultured Eubacteriales bacterium
GAGATTCCTCTACGTCTCGTGGGCTCGGAGATGTGTATAAGAGACAGCCGGAGGACAGTGTGGCCGGGAAGGTCATCACGCTGCTGCGCCGCCGTGGATTGTGAGGAGAGATACTGTGTATCGGATACTGAAGTTTTTTGATGATCTCAGCGGCGCCATCGTGGCGGTGCTGCTGATGCTGCTGGCGGTATACGCGGGCTACGCCCTGTGGGACAACCAGCAGGTGTACGCCGCGGCAGAGGAGGTGCGTGCCTCCCTGCTGGAGCTGAAGCCGGAGGAGGGCGGCCCGTCCTTCGCGGCGCTGCGGGCGGTGAACCCGGACGTGTGCGCGTGGGTGACACTGGACGGCACCGGCGTGGATTATCCGGTGGTGCAGGGGAAGGACAATCTGGCCTATGTGAACACCGACGTATACGGGGATTTTTCGCTGTCGGGCACCATTTTTTTGGACAGCCGCTGCGCTTCGGATTTTACGGATGCGTACGGCCTGCTGTACGGGCACCACATGGTCAGCGGCCAGATGTTCGGTGATCTGGAGAAGTACCAGGACGCGGCGTTTCTGAAGACGCACACCGGCGGCACGCTGCTGCTGCCGGACAGGACGTGTCGGCTGGAGGCGCTGGGCTGTCTGCTGATCCCGGCGTCGGAGGAACGCATTTTTGAGCCGGAGACGCAGGACATTGCGGCGCTGCTGGACTGGGCGCAGGACACGGCGCTGTGCTGGCGGGCAGACGCACCTGTACCGGAGCGGGTGCTGGCAATGTCCACCTGCTCGTCGGCGTACACGGATGCCCGCACGGTGGTGCTGGCGGCTATATGGCAGGAGGGATGAGGCTGCGGCTCCATCCCTCTTGTCATAGACGGCATTTCATGCTAATATAGCCCTGCACCTATATTTATTATCCGAATTACCCCCCTTTACGACAGGAAAAAACGGGGTTATACTCTCCCCAACAAGACGACGGGGAGGGGAGCGCATGACGGAAAAACGGGCGGAGCTGCTGCTGGCGGCGGTCATTTCGGCCAGCGCCGGTGTGGCCGTGCTGGGTGTGGCGCTGCTGACGGTGCAGACCGGCGGCTTTACCGGCGGTGTGGGCTACGGCCTGCTGGCGGCGCTGCTGTACGCAGCAGCCATCATCGCCACCGACCGCTTTTCCCATCACGATGACCCGCTGACGGTGGGCATCGTGCAGGTGGGTGTGCTGGGCCTGCTGGCGCTGATCGCCGCCTGCTGCTTCGAGACGCCCCGCCTGCCCCAGACGGGCATGGAGTGGGGCATGGTGCTGGCGCTGGCCATCGTATGTACCGGGTTTGGCTTCACGCTGCAGCCCGTGGCCCAGAGCCATACCAGCGCGGAACGGGCCGGCCTGTTCTGCGCCCTCAGCCCCGCCTGCGCCACGCTGTTCGGCGCGGTGCTGCTCCACGAAAAGATCACGCTGCTGGGTGCGGCTGGCATCCTGCTGATCCTGTCCAGCCTGCTGCTGCCCCATTTGATGAAAGGAAAGAAATCACATGAAATACAAGGCGATCCTGTTTGATATGGATGGTACGCTGCTGGATACGCTGACGGATATGGCGGACGCGGTGAACCACATCCTCTCCGTCCACGGCTGGCCCCTGCGCACCACCGAGGAGGTGCGGGCGTTCGTGGGCAACGGCGCACGGCGGCTGATGGAGCGCGCCGTCCCGCCGGAGGTCACCGGCGGCGATTTCGAGGCGGTGCTGACGGAGTACCGGGACTGGTATCAGGCCCACAACTGCGTGGCCACCGCGCCCTATCCCGGCATCCCGGCGCTGCTGGCGGCGCTGGCGGAGGCGGGCATCAAGACGGCGGTGGTGTCCAACAAGCCGGACGCCACCACCAAAACGCTGGCCGCCCGGTTCTTTCCGGGGCTGCCCGCCTTTGGGCAGCGGGACGATGTGCCGCCCAAGCCCGCACCTGATCTGGTATTCCGCGCACTGGAAACGCTGGGCGTGGATGCCGCCGACGCCGTCTATGTGGGCGACAGCGAGGTGGACGTGGCCACGGCCCGGAATGCGGGGCTGCCGCTGGCGGCGGTGAGCTGGGGCTTCCGGGGCCACCGGGCGCTGGCGGAGGCCGGCGCGGCGGTCATCGTGGACACGGCGGCGGAGCTGCTGGCACTGCTGCAATAAAACCCGGCAGACCCGTTGACAAACCGCAAAAAGCGGTTTATACTATTTCCCATCAAAAAGGCATTGACGGAGAAGAAGCTGTTTTTCCAACGGCCAAAGAGAGGGACGCCCCGGCTGAAAGCGTCCTGCCTGCGGCGCAGCCTGTACCACTCCCGAGCCGCCTGCGACGAGCAGGACGGGAACTTCCCGTTACAGAAGTCACGAGCGACGGCGTATGCCGTAAGCAGGGTGGAACCGTGGAGTAAAGTCATTTACCTCACCCCTGAAACACATCAGGGGTGGGGTTATTTTTATGCCCGCCCCCAAAACAAGGAGGACTGTACCATGAGCGAGGAAAACATCTATACGTTTGAAAACGAGCAGTACCGAAAGACGTACTGGCATACCTGTTCCCACATTCTGGCCCAGGCCGTGAAGCGCCTGTGGCCGGAGGTGAAGCTGGCCATCGGCCCCAGCATCGACAACGGCTTTTACTACGATCTGGACGCGCCCTTTGCCTTTACCCCCGACAACCTGACGGAGATCGAGGCCGAGATGCGCAAGATCTGCAAGGAAAAGCTGAAGCTGGAGCGCTTTGAGCTGCCCCGTGAGGAGGCCCTGAAGTTCATGGAGGAGAAGGAAGAGCCTTATAAGGTGGAGCTGATCAATGATCTGCCCGCCGATGCCCACATCTCCTTCTACAAGCAGGGTGAGTTCGTGGATCTGTGCGCCGGTCCCCATGTGGACTCCACCGGCCGCATCAAGGGCAACGGCATCAAGCTGACCGCCTGCAACGCCGCCTACTGGCGCGGCGATTCCAGCCGCCAGCAGCTCCAGCGTATCTACGGCGTGGCGTTCCCCAATAAGGACGAGCTGGAGGCGTATCTCAAGGAGCGTGAGGACGCGCTGAAGCGCGACCACAACAAGCTGGGCCGCGAGCTGGAGTATTTCACCACCGTGGACTGCATCGGTCAGGGACTGCCCATCCTGCTGCCCAAGGGCGCCCGCGTCATCCAGCTGCTGCAGCGCTGGGTGGAGGACACCGAGCAGCAGAGGGGCTACCTGCTGACCAAGACGCCCCTGATGGCCAAGCGCGAGCTGTACAAGATCTCCGGCCACTGGGATCACTATCTGGACGGCATGTTCATCCTGGGCGATCCCATGGACGAGACGAAGGAGTGCTTTGCTCTGCGTCCCATGACCTGCCCCTTCCAGTATCAGGTGTATCTGAACCGGGGCCGCAGCTACCGTGACCTGCCCATGCGCCTGGGTGAGACGTCCACCCTGTTCCGCAACGAGGACTCCGGCGAGATGCACGGCCTCATCCGCGTCCGCCAGTTCACCATTTCCGAGGGTCATCTGGTGCTGCGTCCCGACCAGCTGGAGGAGGAGTTCAAGCAGTGCCTCGATCTGGCCAAGTATTGTCTGGGCACCGTGGGCCTGCTGGACAAGTGCACGTTCCGCTTCTCCCAGTGGGATCCTGCCAACCCCAACAACAAGTACGAGGGCACGGCGGAGCAGTGGGAGCATGCCCAGTCCGCCATGGAGCGCATCCTGAAGGATCTGGACGTGGACTACACCGTGGGCATCGACGAGGCCGCGTTCTATGGCCCCAAGCTGGACATCCAGTATAAGAATGTCTACGGCAAGGAGGATACCCTTGTCACCATCCAGATCGACATGCTGCTGGCCGAGCGCTTCGGTATGTACTATATCGACGAGAACGGCAACAAGGCGCTGCCCTATATCATCCACCGCACGTCTCTGGGCTGCTATGAGCGGACGCTGGCCTACCTCATCGAGGAGTACGCCGGTGCGCTGCCTACCTGGATGATGCCGGAGCAGGTGCGCTTCCTGCCCATTACTGACCGTGCCGCCGACTACTGCGCCCAGCAGGCCGCGGAGCTGCGTAAGCAGGGCTTCCGTGTGGAGGTGGACAGCCGCAACGAGAAGGTGGGCAAGAAGATCCGCGAGGCTACGCTGGAGAAGATCCCCTATATGCTGGTGGTGGGCGACCGCGACATGGAGGCGGGTACTGTCTCCGTCCGTACCCGTACCGGCGAGGATCTGGGCGCCATGTCCCTGGCGGACTTCAGCGCCATGCTGCGCGACGTGGTGGACAGCAAGGCCCGCAAGTAAGCGTCAGTCAAAAAGAGGAGCATCCCGCGGGATGCTCCTCTTTTTGCGTTTTGACCGGCTGCTTTGCAGGAAGAATAAAAAAATCCTGCAATTTTGCAGGATTGCCCTGCAAAACAACGATTTACCATGTTATAAGGCAAAAGCGCTGATAGTGATGAATATGCTTCGTACAAGGGAATCTGACCGAAAAATATCACACAAATCGAGCGGTATGGCCAAGCGGCGCACGAAAAAGTTTTCAGAAAAATGAATTTTTACTGATTTTGATGTTGCAAAATGAAAACTGGGGCGTTATAATGGCACAGTAAGAATAAAGCTCCTCAAGCGGAGGGGCCATATAAGGAGAGGACTACTATGAAAAAACTGATGAGCATGATCCTTGCCCTGGTCATGGCGCTGAGCCTCATGGCCTGCGGCGACAAGAAGGACGACAGTGGCGATGTGACCGCTGAGCATACCGACACCACCACCGTGGCCGTGGGCGCGGTGATCCTGGCCCGCGACGACGTGTCCAGCGACGACGTGTACAAGTTCGTGGCGGACATCTTCGACAACGCCGCGTCCCTGACCACCAGCCACGCCAAGTACGGCGAGCTGAGCCTGGAGTACGGTGCGTCCATCACCTCCGTGCCCTATCATCCCGGCGCTGCCAAGTACTTTGCCGAGAAGGGCTATGAGGTCGCGGCCGTCAAGGACGGCGCCGGCAACACCGAGTCCCGCAACCTGCGCTTCGTCACCGGCGGCGAGTCCGGCACCTACTACGCCTTCGGCTCCGTTATCGCCCAGCACGCCACCAACAACGCGGGCATCAACGTGGTCGGTCTGGTGGGCAACGGCTCTCAGGCCAACGTGCAGGAGCTGGTGGACGGCACCGCGGACTTCGCCTTCTGCCAGTCCGACGTAATGGCTTACGCCTACAACGGCACCAACCTGTTCGAGAGCAAGGTGGAGGGCTTCTCCACTGTGGCCGCCCTGTACATGGAGCAGGTGCAGATCGTCACCACCAACCCCGCCATCAAGACCGTGGCTGATTTGGCCGGCAAGTCCGTGTCCATCGGCGCTCCCGGCTCCGGCGTGTACTTCAACGCCATCGACGTGCTGGGTGCCTATGGCCTGACCGAGGATGACATCAAGCCCACCTACCAGTCCTTCGGCGACAGCGCCGACGCTCTGAAGAACGGTCAGATCGACGCCGCCTTCATCGTGGCCGGCGCCCCCACCACCGCTGTGACCGACCTGGCCACTACCAAGGATACCTATCTGGTGAGCCTGGACGATGAGCACATCGCCAAGCTGCTGGAGACCTCCGACTACTACACCAAGACCGTCATCGCCAAGGATGTGTACTTCGGCGACTGATCCTTAGCACAGCTTTAACGCTTTCCGAGGCTGCGGCGGGGTTTCCCGCCGTAGCCCTCGCATTATTCTGAACGAATTTGGAGAGAAACGACTATGAATAAGGACAAGAAAAAGCCGGATACCAGCCCGGCGGCGGGGGGAGATACCGCTGCCGAGGAGACTACAGATCTGGATGCGGTGATGCGGAAATATGACCGCGAGTCTGCCACCCGCCTGTGGGAGGGCACGCCCCAGCTGATCATCCGCATCCTCATGGCCGTGTTCGGCCTGTTCTGCATCGGCATGACCCTGTTTTCCAAGGATATGCCCGAGGTGCGCCTGACCCTGTTCGTGGGCTGCATCATCATCATCGGCTTCCTGACCTACCCCGCCAGCAAGCACCATGTGCGGGTGAACTACCTGCCGTGGTATGATATCGTGCTGATGCTGGTGGGCGCGGCCTGCTTCTTCTACTTCGCGCTGAACGCCATGACGCTGGTGCGCCTGTCCACCCGTATCGAGACGGTCCACGTCATCATCGGCGTGGTGGGTATCCTGATCCTGATGGAGCTGTGCCGCCGCTGCGTGGGTCTGCCTATTCTGTGCGTGGCCGGCGTGCTGATCGTGTACGCGTTCATCAACCAGCTGAGCTATGCCGGTGCGGTGAACGGCGCCACGCTGTACGATGCCCTCAAGACCATCATCTACAAGCTGTTCTACACCACCTCCGGCGTCATCGGCACGCCCATCAACGTGTGCTACACCTACATCGTGCTGTTCATCATTTTCGGCGCGTTTCTGGAGCGCACGGGTATTGCCAACTTCTTCATCAGCTTCGCCAACCGCATCGCCGGCTGGTCCAGCGGCGGCCCGGCCAAGGTGGCTGTCATCAGCTCCGCACTGTGCGGCATGGTGTCCGGCTCCTCCGTGGGCAACACCGTCACCACCGGCTCCTTCACCATCCCCATGATGAAGAAGACTGGCTATAAACCGGAATTTGCCGGCGCTGTGGAGGCTGCCGCCTCTACCGGCGGCCAGATCATGCCCCCCATCATGGGCGCCGCCGCCTTCCTGATGGCGGAGTACATGAAGCTGCCTTATGCGGAGGTGGCCGTCAAGGCCATCCTGCCCGCCATCCTGTATTTCACCGGCATTTTCATCGCCGTCCATCTGGAGGCCAAAAAGCTGGGGCTGAAGGGTGTGCCCCGTGAGGAGCTGCCCAAGTGGAAGCTGCTGGCTCGTGACTGCTATCTGATCATCCCCCTGATCCTGCTGGTGTGGCTGGTGTCCTCCGGCAGCAAGACCATGTCCCACTCCGCGGCGTACTCCATTCTGGCGGCCATCGCCGTGGGCTTCGTGAACTTCTTCCTGCAGGCCAAGCGCGGCGACGAGGACAATGCGCCCCAGTCCGCCGGCAAGGCGCTGGGCACCGCCGGCAAGCGCTCCTTCTTCTCCGCGGTGGAGTCTCTGGAGGCTGGCGCCCGCGGCGCCATCACCGTGGCCGTGGCCTGCGGCATGGCAGGCATCATCGCCGGCTGCATCACCGTCACCGGTCTTGCCTCCATCCTGATCAACGCCATCGTGCAGCTGGCCGGCAACGCCACCATCATTGGTCTGGTGCTGACCATGCTGTGCTGCATCGTGCTGGGCATGGGCGTGCCCACCACCGCCAACTACTGCATCATGGCCTCCACCTGCGCCCCCATCCTCATCCAGCTGGGCTTCCCTGTGGTGGCCGCACACTTCTTCGTGTTCTACTTCGGCATCGTGGCCGACATCACGCCCCCTGTGGCGCTGGCGGCCTACGCCGGCTCGGCCATCGCCAAGTCCGACCCCATGAAAACGGGTATCAACGCCACAAAGCTGGCCATTGCGGCCTTCATCGTCCCGTATATCTTCGCCTACAGCCCGGCGCTGCTCTTTGAGAACATCTCCGGCTGGTGGGAGGTGGCACAGATCTGCATCAGCGCACTGCTGGGTATCTTCGGCATCGCGGCGGCGCTCAACGGCCACCTGTACAAGAAAGTCGCCTGGCCCCTGCGTATCCTGCTGGTGGTGGGCGGCCTGGGCATGATGATCCCTGGCACCGTCACCGACCTGGCGGGTCTGGTGCTGGTGGGTGCCATCGTCGCTTTCCAATACCTGTCCAATAAGCGCAGCAGCGCTTCCGCGGCAGCGTAATAGTCCTCTCCAAAAGCAAGTAAGGCGTCCGGCTTTGCCGGACGCCTTACTTGCTGCTGTTTCCTGCCCGGTAAATTGTTGCAAAAGGCGTTTGTGCAAAATAACAACGACTTTTTGGCGGGAGCAACTTTTGCAGGCGAACATGGCAAAAAATATACCAAAAAGTTTTTTCTCTCATTTTGGAAAAAATTTTTTATTTTTAATGAGAAAAAGTTGCAGAAAAAATTTTCAAATTAAAAGAGCTGAACTAATAGCGGCTGAAAAATGACAGGATTGTGACAAATAAAAAAGCGCAATCGTAAAAAATGCGGATAAAACGGAAAAAATAAAGTCTATTTATGCGAAAAAAGTTGCGGGCAAAATGACGAATAAAATACCACATTTTTTTAGCGCGTTACAAAATCCGTATGAAAATTTGACGGGAAAATGGAAATTTTTTATAATGCCATGTGGAACAAAAAAGTGAATATCCCCTGCAACAGGGGGAGGAAAGAGGAAAACACACATGGAAAAGTATCTGGTCCTTGCCACATTCGTTGGCTCCGTCGTCGCGCTCCTGTTTGCGCTCTTTACGGGGAAGCGGGTGCTGCGCTTTGAGGAGGGCACCCCTCTGATGAGCAAGATCTCCCGCTCCATCCGCGAGGGCGCCAACGCCTACCTGCGCCGGCAGTACACCGTCGTCGGTATCTTCTTCGCCTGCATGATCGTGGTGCTGTGCATCATGGCCGCCTGCGATCTGCTGACCTGGTTCGTGCCCTTTGCCTTCCTGACCGGCGGCTTCTTCTCCGGCCTCAGCGGCTTCGTGGGCATGCGCATCGCCACCAAGGCCAACTGCCGCACCGCCAACGCCTGCCGCGATGGCCTGAACAAGGGCCTGCGGGTGGCGTTCTCCGCCGGCTCCGTCATGGGCTTCACCGTGGTGGGCCTTGGCCTGTTCGACATCTCCGTCTGGTTCATGCTGCTGCGCTTCGTGTTCAAGCTGGAGGCGGCTGATATCACCAGCGCCATGCTGACCTTCGGCATGGGCGCCAGCTCCATGGCGCTGTTCGCCCGTGTGGGCGGCTGTCTCTTATACACATCTGACGCTGCCGACGATCGCATAAGTGTAGA
>URVR01000068.1 GCA_900551355.1 uncultured Eubacteriales bacterium
GCTGCCCAAAGACCCCAACGATGAGAAAAACGTGATCCTGGAGATTCGCGCCGGCATCGGCGGGGAGGAGGGCGCGCTGTTCGCCGCCGACCTGCTGCGGATGTACACCATGTACGCCGAGCGCCGGGGCTGGACGCTCACCGTGGTCAGCGAGAACGATACGGAGCTGGGCGGCGTCAAGGAGGTCAGCGCCGAGGTGGAGGGCAGCGGCGTCTGGTCACGCCTGAAATTCGAGGCTGGCACCCACCGCGTCCAGCGCGTGCCGGAGACAGGAATCCTCCGGCCGCATCCAGACCTCCGCCGCCACCGTGGCCGTCATGCCCGAGGCGGAGGAGGTGGAGTTCACCATCGACCCCAAGGATCTGCAGATCGACACGTTCCGCTCCTCCGGCGCGGGAGGGCAGCACGTCAACAAGACGGAGTCCGCCATCCGCATCACCCACCTGCCCACCGGCACGGTGGTGGAGTGTCAGGACGAGCGCAGCCAGTACAAGAACAAGGACCGCGCCATGAAGATCCTGCGTTCAAAGCTGTACGAGGCGGAGCGGGAGAAGCAGAACGCCGCCATCGCCGCTACCCGGAAAAGTCAGGTGGGCACCGGCGACCGCAGCGGCAAGATCCGCACCTACAACTTCCCCCAGAACCGGGTCACAGACCACCGGCTCACCGGGGACGCCAAGAATTTCAACATTGCCGCCGTCATGAACGGCGACCTTGATGATATGATCGACGCACTGATCCTCAGCGATCAGGCGCAGAGACTGCAGGAAAGCAAGGAGGAATGAACCATGCTGGAACCCAAAAAGATGATGTACGACAAGGCCGGCCCGCGTGTGGCCGCCGCGCTGAAAAAGCGGAACATGGAGGCGTATTACTGTTCCACCGCTGACGAGGCCGTGGAACAGGTGCTGGAGCTGATCCCCGCCGGTGATGTGGTGAGCTGGGGCGGCGTGGCCACCGTGGACGAGCTGGGCATCAAGGAGCGCCTGCGCCATCGCGGACAGCCGGTGATCGACCGCGACACCGCCCGCACGCCGGAGGAGCGCATGGCTATGCTGCACCAGGCCCTGACCTGCGACACGTTCCTCATGAGCAGCAACGCCATCTCCGAGGACGGTCAGCTGGTGAATATCGACGGTATGGGCAACCGCGTGGCCGCCCTGTGCTTCGGCCCGAAGCAGGTCATCGTGGTGGCCGGTATGAACAAGGTGGCCGCTGATCTGGACAGCGCCATCTCCCGCGCCCGCCACATCGCCGCCCCCGCCAACGCCCAGCGCTTCAACGGCAAGACGCCCTGCTCCGTCAACGGCCAGTGCGCCGACTGCGCCAGCCCCGACTGCATCTGTTCCCAGATCGTCGTCACCCGCTTCTGCAAGGTGCCGGGCCGCATCAAGGTGGTGCTGGTGGGCGAGGAGCTGGGCCTGTAAGTAAACTGCGAAAAGAGGAAATTCCCTTGGAGACCAGGATATTCCATCCGGAACGGGACAAAAACGCCGTCGCGGACGCGGCGGCTATCCTCCGCCGGGGCGGCCTGCTGGGCATCCCCACGGAGACGGTGTACGGCCTGGGGGCCGACGCTCTCAATGAGGACGCGGTGCGCCGCATCTTCGAGGCCAAGGGCCGCCCGCAGGATAACCCCCTTATCATCCATGTCCCCTCGGCGGACTGGCTGGCGCGGTACTGCCGGGATGTGCCGCCCGCCGCGTATCAGCTGGCGGCGAAGTTCTGGCCCGGCCCCCTGACCATGATCCTGCCCCGCCGGGACATCGTGCCCCTGCGCACCACCGGCGGGCTGGAGACGGTGGGCGTCCGCTGCCCAGATCACCCCGTAACACTGGCCATTATCGAAGCTGCCGGCGTGCCGGTGGCAGCGCCCAGCGGCAACACCTCCGGCCGTCCCAGCCCCACCACCGCCCGGCATATGATGGACGATATGCTGGGCAAGATCGACGGCATTGTGGACGGCGGCCCCTGCGCCGTGGGGGTGGAGAGCACCATCATCGACCTGACGGTGCAGCCGCCCCGTCTGCTGCGCCCCGGCGGCCTGCCGCTGGAGGCGCTGGAGCAGGTGCTGGGCGAGGTGGCCGTGGACGACGCGGTGCGCCGGAAAATGGGGGAGGGGGAGCGTCCCCGCGCCCCCGGCATGAAGTACCGTCACTACGCGCCCAAGGCCGCCGTCACGGTGGTCACCGGCCCCGCCCGCCGCAGCGCGGCCTACATACAGAAGCACCTGCCGGAGGGGGCGGGCGTCATCTGCTTTAATGAGTACGCCCCGCTGTTCGCCGGTCACATCGTCCACCGCCTCGGCGCTGCGGACGACAAGCTGGCCCAGGCGCAGCACGTCTTTGACGCCCTGCGCACCTTCGACGATACGGACGTACCGGAGATCTGCGCCCAGTGCCCGGACGAATCCGGCCTGGGCCTTGCGGTGTCCAACCGCCTGAAGAAGGCGGCGGGCTTCCATGTGGTGGATGTGTCGCCGCTGGTCATCGGCTTCACCGGCCCCACCGGTGCGGGCAAGACCAGCGCCCTCCGGGCGCTGGAGCGTCTGGGTGGACTGGTGCTGGACTGCGATGCCGTGTACCATGAGCTGCTGCGCACCGACCAGACGCTGCGCGGCGCCATCACCGACGCCTTCGGCCCGGTGTTCGGCGCGGACGGCGCGCTGGATCGGCAGAAGCTGGGTACCGCCGTGTTCGGCGACCCGGCCGCCATGGAAAAGCTGAACGCCATCATCTTTGACCGTCTGCCCCGTGAGCTGCTGCGCCGCATCAACGACAGCGACGCGCCGCTGATCGGTATCGACGCCATCAACCTGGTGGAGAGCGGTCTCTCCCGCCTCTGCCGCCGCACGGTGGCGGTGCTGGCGCCTGCGGAGACGCGGGTGCGCCGCATCATGGCGCGGGACGGCATACCGGAGGACTATGCCCGGCTGCGGGTGCAGGCCCAGAAGCCCGACGACTTCTACCGCGCCCACTGCACGGACGTGCTGATGAACGACGCCGCCTCACCGCAGGCGTTTGAAGAACTTGCCTATCAGAGATTACAACATATTTTTGAGGAGGAAACTGACCATGAGTGAGGAACTGAAGAACCTGAAGAAGCAGCTCCTGAAGGACGAGCGCAACGGCTACGACGTGCTGAGCGCGTCCGAGCTGGAGAAGATGGAGGCGTATTGCACCGTCTACAAGGCATTTCTGGATGCCGGTAAGACGGAGCGCCTCAGCGCCCGCGCCGCCATCGCACTGGCGGAGAAGCACGGCTTCGTGGCCTACAAGCGGGGCATGGCGCTGTCCGCCGGTGACAAGGTCTATACCTGCAACCGGGGCAAGGGCCTGATGCTGGCTGTCATCGGCCGCCGCAGTCTGGCCGAGGGCGCCCAGATCGCCGCCGCCCATATCGACTCCCCCCGTCTGGATCTGAAGCCCAATCCTCTGTATGAGGACAGCGAGTTGGCCTACTTCAAGACCCATTACTACGGCGGCGTCCGCAAGTACCAGTGGGTCACCATTCCTCTGGAGCTGCGCGGCACCGTGGTGCTGACCGACGGCACCGTGGTGGATGTCTGCATCGGCGAGGGCAGCGAGCCCAAGCTGGTCATCACCGACCTGCTGCCCCATCTGGGCGCAGAGCAGAGCAAGAAGCCCCTGAGCGAGGCCATCCCCGGCGAGACGCTGAACATCCTGCTGGGCAGCCGTCCTCTGGGCGACGACGAGGACAGCGACCGTGTGAAGATGCAGGTCCTCAAGCGCCTGTACGACAAGTACGGCATCACCGAGGCGGACTTTGCCTCCGCCGAGCTGGAGACGGTGCCTGCCGTGGGCGCCACCGATATTGGTCTGGACGCCAGCCTCATCGGCGCCTACGGCCACGACGACCGCGTCTGCGGCTTCGCCGCTTTGCAGGCGCTGCTGGACATCGGCACACCGGAAAAGACCGCCGTGTGCGTGCTGGCCGACAAGGAGGAGATCGGCTCCATGGGCGTCACCGGCATGCAGTCCGCCGCCTTCGATACCTTCATGCACGACCTGTGCGAGAGCCAGGGCGTGGCGCTGCGGGTCTGCTATGAGAACGCCTTCTGCCTGTCCGCCGACGTGACCGCCGCCTATGACCCCAACTTCGCCGACGTGTACGAAAAGCGCAACGCCGCCTTCGTCAACCACGGCGTGGGTCTGTGCAAGTACACCGGTGCCCGGGGCAAGTCCGGCTCCTCCGACGCCAATGCCGAGACGGTGGGCTATGTCCGCGGCGTGCTGGATAAGGCCGGTATCCGCTGGCAGATCTGCGAGATGGGCAAGATCGACGCCGGCGGCGGCGGCACCGTGGCCCAGTACATGGCCAACCGCAACATCGCCACGCTGGACGCCGGTGTGCCGGTGCTGAGCATGCACGCCCCCTTCGAGGTGGTGGCCAAGCTGGACTGCTACGAGATGTACCGCGCCTGCAAGGCTCTGTACGAAGCCCTGTAAACAGACAAAAAAATTTCCCGGCCCATGGCCGGGAAATTTTTTTGTCTGTCATTTGCCGTTGTGGGCCTCGCCGTCCTCCGGCTTTCCCATCAGATAGGGGAACATGGCGTTGATGTAGTGTACCATTTTGCTGTGCTGGGCGTACCACTCACCGTGATCCGCCTGCAGGCGCTCCTTGTCGCCGTAGGCCTCCAGCGCGTGGCACGTCTCCACATAGGCCTTCTGGAGCTGGCGGATACGGGCGCTCATGTGCTGCAAAAGGCTCATGACCTTGGCGGGCCGGTCCCGGAAGTATTTCCCGAAGTTGTCAAAGGAGATCTCGCTGACCACCAGCGGCTCCAGCGCCACCACCGTGGTATTCCGGGGCCGGGACTCCAGAAAGCTGATGACGTTGAAGAAGTCGCCCTCCCGCAGCGTCACCACCTCCACCTGCTCGGGCCTGCCGTAGTCGGTGTACACCCCCACGCTGCCGTAGAGGATGTTGTACATATTCATCTCCATCTCGCCGGGGCGGCAGATGATCTGCCCCTTCTTGAACCGGCGTTCTCCCGTGTTGGGCATGACATGACCTCCTGTCCTTTCAGTATTCTGCCGCCATTCTATCATACCCGCCCCGGCCTTGTCGATACTTCTTCTTGCCAAACGCGCCGGAAAGTGGCATACTGTTGCAGGTAAATACGCACAAAAGGAGAGAATCCCACATGGATCACTTTCATATAGCCCTTTCCGATGACCAGCTCCGCGCCGTCAGCTCCATCGGCCTTGCCCATGTGGGCGACGCCGTGTACGAGCTGCTGGTGCGCACATGGCTGTGCGCCCACGGCAAGGCCACCGGCAAGGATCTGCACCGCGCCGCCATCGCGCTGGTCTGCGCCCCGGAGCAGGCCCGCCGCGCCCAGCGCATATTGCCGCTGCTGACGGCGGAGGAGGAGACGGTGTTCAAGCGGGGCCGCAACGCCGCCGTCCATGCCATCCCCAAAAACGCCACCACCGCCCAATACCACCAGGCCACGGCGCTGGAGTGCCTGCTGGGTTGGCTGTACCTGCGGGGCGACACCGACCGCGTCAGCGCACTGTTCGACGTGATGATGGAGGAGGATTGATATGCCCTTAGACGCTATCTGTCTGCAAGGCGTGGTGGGGGAGCTTGCCCCCCAGCTCACCGGCAGCCGCATCGAAAAAATACAGCAGCCCGCCCGGGATCAGATCATCCTCCTGCTGCGGGGCAGCCGCCGTTTATTCCTCAACGCCGGGGCCAACCAGCCCCGCATCCACCTGACGGAGCAGCTGCGGGATAACCCGTCCCAGCCGCCGATGTTCTGCATGCTCCTGCGCAAGCACCTGTCCGGCGGCATCATCGAGTCCATCCGGCAGGAGCCGCTGGAGCGTGTGGTGACGCTGACCGTACTGGCCTCCGACGAGATGGGGGAGCGCGGCCGCTTTACGCTGGTGTGGGAGGGGATGCCCCGCCGCGCCAATCTCATCCTCTGCGACAGGGACGGCCGCATCATCGACTGTCTGCGCCGCGTGGATCTGGAGGCGGAGCAGGACCGGCAGGTGCTGCCGGGGCTTTTTTACCGCCTGCCCACCCGGCAGGATAAGCGCTCACCTTTGTCTGTGACGGAGGAGGAATTTGCCGCCCTGCTGGGGCGCGCCGCGCCGGACGCGCCACTGGACGGCTGGCTGCTGGACACCTTCACCGCCATATCCCCGCTGGTGGCGCGGGAGCTGACAGTCCGCGCCTGCGGCAGCACCGACGCCCACGTATCGCAGGGGAACGCCCTGTGGGATGTATTCTCCCATTGGCAGAGGGCTGTGAACGAAAACACCTTTACACCGACGCTTATCAAACGGAATGGGTCGCTGGCGGACTTTACCTACGGCCCTGTTACCCAGTATGGCACCTACGCCGAGAAGGAGGTTTACGACAGCTTTTCCCACCTTCTGGACGACTTCTACGAAAAGCGGGAGCAGGCGGAGCGGGTGAAGCAGAAGGGGCGGGATCTGCTGAAGACCGCCACCACCGCCCGCGACCGTGTGCGCCGCAAGCTGGCGGCGCAGGAGAAGGAGATGGCCGCCTGTCTGGACAGAGATCACCTGCGGATCTGCGGCGAGCTGATCACCGCCAACCTCTACCGCATGGAGCGGGGGCAGAGCCGCCTTACCGCCCAGAACTACTACGACGAAAACTGCGCCGATGTGGATATCCCGCTGGATGTCCGGCTGTCGCCGCAGGAGAACGCCGCCCGGTACTTCAAGCAGTACGCCAAGGCCAAGACGGCGGAGAAGTACCTGACCGCCCAGCTGCAAAGGGGCAGGGAGGAGCTGCAATATCTGGAGAGTGTTTTGCAGGAGCTGGCGCAGGCCGAATCGGAGCAGGATTTCAACGATATCCGCACGGAGCTGACGGACGGCGGCTACCTGCGGGGGCGGGGCAAAAAGCAGCCCGGCTTCCAGCGCGCCTCCAAGCCACGGGAATTCCGCTCCTCTGCGGGACTGCGTATCCTTGTGGGACGCAACAACCGGCAGAATGACCGCCTGACCACCAAGGACGCCGACAAGCGGGACGTCTGGCTCCACACCCAGAAGATCCACGGCAGCCATGTGATCCTCTGCACCGGCGGCGCGGAGCCGGACGAGCAGAGTCTTATGGAGGCCGCGTCGCTGGCGGCATATTTCTCTCAGGCGCAGGGCAGCACCAAGGTGCCGGTGGACTATACGCCGGTGAAATTTGTGAAGAAGCCCGCCGGCGCCAAGCCGGGCATGGTGGTCTACACCACCTACCAGACCATGCTGGCCGACCCGGACGAGTCCCTCGTCAAGCGTCTCGCGGGGAAATAAGGAGGCATCGACGTGAAACTCTACACAGATATCGTAACGGACTATCTGGCGGGGCGAAGCCTTGCCGCGCATGCGCAGGAGTGGTTTTTCACACAGCCCGGCTACTACTTTCAGGAGCCGGACGGCTCCGATGCGCAAAAGGCGGCGGTCAGGCAGGTCTACGAGCAGGTGCTGCGGACTGTGGAGACGTTCGTTCCCGGCAACCGTCCGGTCTGGGACGCGCTGTTTCCGGACTGGCAGGACATTCTGCGCGGTGCGGAGACAGCGCTGATCGTGGGCTATCCGCCGCCCAACGACGCGGTGGTGCTGAAAAGCCCCGCCGGGGTGGATACCGCCGTTCTGGACATGGGCCTGTGGGTCCAGTATCTGGGCGCCGTACCGGTGGAGCGCGTGGCGCATAACCTGCTGACTCACGAGCTGTGCCATGTCTGCATCCACCGGCACCGGCCGGAGCTGGATGCGGTGCAGGAAACAGGTGACTATCTGTCCCAGCTGGATGCCTTCACTTTCGACGAGGGTTTTGCCCACTTCGTCTCCTATAATGACCGCGAAGCCAATCAGGTGGATTGGGACGCGCCTGAACTGCGGGCCGTCTGGACGCGGAGTGCCGCCGCGATGCGTTCTGCCAGACAGGAGACGCAGCCTGCACAGCAGCAGGAGCAGCTGCACAGCGCCGTCTTTGGTAGCTATTACGATAAGTATGCCTGTATGTGCGGCCTATATTATCTGGCTCGCTGCTGGCAGGAGGGCGGCTCTGCCCGTCTGGCGGAGGAATTTACCGCCGGTTGGCAGGGCTTTGCAGAAAAAACACTGTCCTGAAAATCAAAACCTCCGGCCAAGCCGGAGGTTTTGATTTTACAGCGCCACGGTTTTCGTGGCGACCTTCTCACAGAACACGCGATCGTGCTCCACAAACAGCAGCGTGGGCCGGAACGTCAGCAGCAGCTCCTCAATCTGGATGCGGGAGAGGACGTCGATGTAGTTCAGCGGCTCGTCCCAGACGTACAGATGCGCGGACTGGCACAGGCTCCGGGCCAGCAGCACCTTTTTCTTCTGTCCGGCGGAATAGTCGCCCATATCCTTCTCAAACTGCACCCGCTCGAAGCCAAGCTTCCGCAGGATCGCAAGGAACAGGCTCTCATCGAGACCGTACCCGGCGGCGTAGTCCCGCAGCCCGCCCCGCAGACCGGAGGCGTCCTGCGGCACATAGGAGACGGTCAGGCCGCTGGCCGTCTCCAGCGTCCCGGTGCAGGGGATGTCCTGCCCGCACAGCAGCTTCAGGATGCTGGACTTGCCGCAGCCGTTTGCCCCGCATAGCGCCACGCGGTCGCCCTGCGTCACGGTGAAGGATACGCCGCTGCACACGGCTCCACCGCCGTAATCGATGGACACCTCCCGCAGCGCTGCCAGCCGCTGGGCGTAGTGCGTCAGCGGGCGCAGCTTCAGCACCTCGTTATTTTCGATGCTGTCTCTTATACCCATCTGACGCTGCCGACGATCGCATAAGTGTAGAT